>JBBIHD010000073.1:0-9750 GCA_037447195.1 Nitrospirota bacterium
AAACACATTCGCTTCCCTGAAATACGACTACTTTTTGACCAGGAAGCTTTTCGGCTATCTCGGCATCGAGATGCTGTCCGACACGTTCCGTGACCTCAGCCTCCGGACCGTGGTGGGTCCGGGCATGGGCTACCAGTTCTGGGACCTTCCGCACCGCTCACTGCTCTTCGAGCTCGGCGTCACCTATTTTTCCGAAAACTATAAAGTCGCCACTGACGACCAGTGGGTGACGGGCCGCGTGTCGACGAGCCTGTCCCTGAAGCTTTGGCGCTTCCTTTCATTCACCGAGAAGGTGATCTATTATCCGAACCTCGAGGATTCCGAGGACTACCAGGTGCGGAACGAGGCGGGCATCGCGTCGGCCGTGGGCGCGAGCTGGTCGGTAAAGCTGACGAATATCATCGAGTACGACAGCATGCCCTCGGTCAGCGCTGCTGTCGTGGGCAAGACGGATGTGACGTGGCTGCTGGGCCTCCAGTACACTTTCTGAAGGCGCCGTGCATGGCCGCTCCATAATCTGCTGAAAAGCATGCTATACTTCCTCTGTACGGCGTGAGGAATTATCCATCTTACCAGGAGGAATGCATGGAAAAACGGGATGCTCCACAGGATGCCGGCCAGCAGAAGGCGCCGCAGCTCGATCCCCATCGCCTGGACCGCTATCTCCAGGAAGTACGGGACAACCAGAGCCTCCCGCTGGGAGTGCTCGGCGGCGCCGCTGCCGCTGCCGTTGCAGCGGGGATCTGGGCCTATGTCACTGTGCTGACCAACTATCAGATCGGATGGATGGCTGTGGGCGTAGGCTTCCTCGTCGGCTATGCAGTGCGGCTGCTCGGCAAGGGCATTGACCAGCCCTTCGGGATCGCCGGCGGAGCCATTGCGCTGCTCGGATGCGCCGCAGGGAACCTCATGACCGTGCTGCTCATGGTATCACGCGACAAAGAGATACCTGTTCTTGAGCTTCTTGGCAGGTTGACGCCGGATCTGGTCACGGATATCATGGTCTCAACGTTCCAGCCCATGGATGTGCTCTTTTACGGCCTGGCAATATATGTAGGATACAAATACGCATTCCGTCCGATCCCGGAAGAGGACCTGGCGAAGCTGGCACAGTAAGGCCGCGCCGGTCGAAAGGAAGAAGCAGATGGTTGACACCAGGATTTCCTATGAAGACCGCTCCCAGCAGGATCTGAAGGCCGCTTACCGGATAGCCGCGCTGATCGGCGCCGTGATGATACTTTCGCTCTTCATTTACGCTGCCGTTGTGGAGTTCTTCAGGGACGACCCGTCCATTGCAAAGCCGCGCATGGCGGCCGAGACAATGGAGATCATGCGGTACACGCTGCTCGGCGTTACCGCAGTGCTGTTCTTCGCAGCAGGGTATCTGCAGAAACTGTTCCTGTCCGGGAAGGCGGCCAGGCAGGGAAGCGCGGTTCAGCGTCTGATCACCGGTGCGGTCGTTTCCTATGCCTTGTGCGAATCAGTGGCGATCTACGGCCTCATCCTGTTCTTCCTCGGCGGGCAGGCAATGGATTTCTATCTGTTCATGGGGCTTTCGCTTGTATTCTTTCTGGTATATTTTCCGCGCTACGCCAAATGGGAAGAAACGGTGAAGGAAGGACGGAAAAAGGCGGCGGGGGCGAAGGGGAAGTGACAACCAGCTTACGATCGTAATGTTCAACGATGATAGGCCTCGCTGACAGCCTTGTGCAGCAGCGAGGCCATTTTTTTTCTGTCCCCGACCGTTCCCGCCGGAATGCGCTCCAGCACAGAGACCTCGGCCTCAAGGGACCGGAGTTGCAGGATCGTCCGCACATGCCGAAGGAAAGGAATGTCGTGGTAAAAGACGGCGTGGCCGTCCCCTGCCGAGATCTTCTTTCCATTCGCCCTTGAGTACCGTATGCAAAGCGGCAGCACTTCAGCTTCGGCCCTGATGGCCGCGTCGAACAGGGCGTTCTTGAAGGGCCGCACGCCGGAGCCGTCAAAGGAAGTCCCTTCCGGAAAGAGCACAACGGAAAAGCCCTGAGTTAGTGCACGGGAAACCGCTGTGATCTCCCTCCGCAGGGCAATTGCCCGCCGCCGCTCAACGAAGAGGCTGCCGGCTGCCATGGCAAAAAGGCCGGGCAGGCCGCTGCGGCGTAGTTCGACCGATGTGATAAAGACCACCGGCATGAGCGACGCGAGAATGAGGATGTCGAGGGAGGAAAGATGGTTTGCGACGATCAATCTTCCGGCCGGCGTCCGCGGCAAACGCCTGCGACTGCGCACCCGCAGCCGCACGCCGAGCAGGCGAAGAGCAATTCGCGAGAAGAAGGAAACGGCCCAGGCGAGCCGCCTGCGCCGGCATGTGCCGGTGAAGGAGCCAAGGCCGATCATCAGGGACACACTGAGATAGGCGAAGCCGACCAGCACTGCGCCCAGGATTTTTAACGTCGTCCGTGCCATAAAAGTGCAGCATTATGACACAGTAAGCCGGAATTATCAATGCAGCAGGCATCGCGCGGTAGTACTGGTCTGAAGCGAGAGGAAAAACGGAACAGCTGCTGCCTGATCATTATGCCCCATACCAAAAGAGTCATGCGACTTTGTGCTGATGTTCCAACCATCTGCCGCCGTGATTTCTTGCCATCATGCCGGGCCGGCGCTATACTTAATTCAGACAGAAGGCATGTGCCGTCTGAGGTCCGCCAGTCGATGTTCGGAAAAAGTGAGGCATTCACTCCAGCCATATAATACGGTGATCCCGGAGGTTCCATGAGCGTTCTTGTCCAGTTCAGTGTTGTTCCCCTCGGCCAGGGCTCCAGCGTCAGTCCTGCCGTGGCAAAGGCCCTCAGGATCGTCGCGGAAAGCGGGCTCACCTACAAGGCCACACCCATGGGCACAGTGCTGGAGGGCGAGTGGGATGCCGTTATGGCTGTGGTGAAACAATGCCATCAGGAAGTGCTGAAGAGCTCCGACCGCGTCCTGACCTCGGTCTCCATTGACGATCGGAAAGGGATGGACGGCCGCATAGACAAGAAGCTCGCTTCAGTAGAGCACAAGCTCGGCAGGGAGTTGAAAAAATAAGGGGGGCGCTCCGATGAATGCAAAGATGACGAACGATATTTCCGAACGCGTCAGGATCCAGGAAAAAGCGCTGTCCAACCTGGCAGACAGGAGCAGAAAGCACGACCTCACGATGGGGGAGGAGCTTGCCGACCTTCGGAAAGAGGTCAAGGCGCTGACGCTCTTCCTGGCAAGGTATCATCCGGAGTTCAAGGAGCAGTTTCCCGAGATCCTTCGCAAGGTCAAATAACGGGCATCATGAACTGCCCGCGGAGCATCACGGCAGCGAGAGGAGGCGTCTATCATGAAAGCGGTAAAACGAACGGGCAAGTATAATCTCACCTATCGCAAGAAAACGGCGACCGATGACCCCTATCTACCGCGGGGCGCGAGCAGGAGTGCCGCGCTGTGCGAGGACTGCGGCGCCGTATACCGGAACAAACGCTGGTACGCCAATGAGGACGTGGCCGCAGAGGTCCGGAAGGACCCTGATGCGAAGCAGACGGTCTGCCCGGGGTGCCGGAAGATCAGAGACAACTTCACCGGGGGCATCGTTACGCTGCGCGGCGATTTCCTTGCAGCGCACCGGCAGGACCTGATGAACCTTATCAGGAACGAGGAAGAGCGGGCGCGGGGGTTCAACCCCCTGGAGCGGATCATTTCGGTAAAAGAGAACGGAAGCGGCGGCATCGTAGTGAGCACAACGAACGAGAAGATGGCACAGCGGATCGGCAAGGCCGTGAAGAAGGCTTTCAGCGGCGATGTCTCCTACCACTGGTCCCATGACAACAAACTGATCCGGGTTGAGTGGGTGCGGTAACAGCCAGGCGGGGATGCAGGAGTTTGAACAGCAGGCTGCCGGTCTTCATTTCCGGCAGCCTGCTGCGTTAGGGGCGGTGTTAGAACTTGTGGCTCCAGGAAAGGGTGTACAATTGCGTCTTGAAGCCCTTGTTGTCTCCCTGGTCGGCATCCTGCAGGATTGAGCTGAGTGTTATGCCCGTGGGTTCGTGCATAAGGTCGATGCCGAAGGACACCGTGGTGTAGGAGGGAATGTCCGTTGACGTGTCAGAAAAGCTCGTGGAGGTGTCCTGGGTGCCCGATTGCGACGTGACCATCCCAAAGGCATCGATATGGATCTTGCCGGCCCGGAAGCCGGCTTGCATTCCCGCCTGCAGGCCGTAGACAAGGGAATCAACGTACATATCTCCATAAATTACCGTCATCCCGATAACCCCGACAGGAACGTTTTCTATGGTCATCGAAGAAAGGCTGAATGCGGGACCGGCAAAGAGAATAACATTAAAAACATCATTCTTGTATGGTTGAACTTCCACATTCACACTGAAAGGCACCGTAACGCCGGTCAGATCTGCTTTGGAAGCTCCGACACCGATATCGCCGGACAGGGCCATGACGCCGATATTGAAATTGGCGGCAAGATTGCCGCCAAAGGCCATTCGGCCAGTCGCATCCATGCCGAAACCGTTCAGGTCGAACTTGTTCGACGGGTCCGTAGCCTCCATGGTCAGATACGTGGCCCTCACCTTCAGGTCCGTCTGCTTGGCATCAAATACCGGGTTGGCGAGGGGAGCAGGCGCGATGGAGAATGAGGAGTTGCCTGCCTCCGCGTCCACTGCGAGTACTGCGAAGAATGCCGAGAATACGATGATGCATGCGATAACACTGCGTCGAATCATAAATAAAGCCTCCTTCCTTTCATGTCGGGTAAAAAGAGATAGAAATACTTCCTGTTGAATAACAGATCCTGTTCCTTGTCTCCCCCTGTCGCGAATTTTCCGGGCGCTGCGGTGAGAGCCTGTTGATGCACTGCAGCAATCAGCGGCATGCCCCATTCTGCTGCGCATGCGTCAGGATCACAAAAAAGCACTGGCACAATAATTTTACACAAACACAGTTTATTTTGTCAAGGGGCAAAAGAAATATTTTTTTGCTTAAAAAAAGAGCGTTCAGGATTCGTCACGAGGGCTCGCGCGGGGGATGATGTTGTGTGTCCCTGCAAGGGGCAGCAATGACAGCAGGAAAAACGATCGCGAGACCATCCGAAAGTAACGGAGATTTCGTTAGTGGCGTGGCACAGTGATGATGTACTGCGCTGTATTCCAATCGACGATCAGAGCTGACGCGTCTCCCCGCCGAACAATTCCACGATCTTCCTGGCCAACGCAGGCAGCGACGGGTCGCGCGCTCCCATGAGCAGGACGCAGTCTTCGGGACAGGCATCGCTCTTCAATCCCGCCAATAGCTCTTCGCGATCCTTTACTGCACGCGCAGCGAACGATACGGCACCGAGGCCCTGTATGATATCCTCCGAGGAGATGTCTTTTTGCGCTGTTCCCCCGGCATAGTAGATCGGCAGGAGATAGAGCGAATCATCCTTCCGGAAGAGGGTCTTGAAAGTTGCTATGTACTCGTCCTTCAGGAAGCGCGTCGGGCCGAAGCCGTGGGGCTGGTACACGGCGATGATGCGCTTCGCCAGTCCCCGTGCCGCGCTGACAGCCGCGGCGATCTTGACGGGATTGTGCGCGAAGTCGTCCACCACCAGCACCGCTGACGTTGTCCTGGTCATTGAGAACCGCCGGGCGACTCCCTCGTACTGTTTCACCGCTTCAGCAAGCGCTGTTGGCTCGCATCTGAAGTGTTCGCAGACGCAAAGGGCCGCGCGCAGGTTCTCCAGGTTGTGTTCACCAGGGAGGGGCAGAAGATATTCCGTTCCGGCGCGTACAAGCTTCACCGACCCCGGCAGGAGCTCTTCCTGGTCCGGATGCCAGTCGGCTGAACTGTTCCGGCCGAACCGGACCGTTGCGGGCAAGGCGGCCAGGACCGGGTCATCGGCATTGGAGGCTGTCCAGGGCGTCTGCGCAGCAAGCTGCCCAAACAGGGCCTTGACCTCATCAACGCTCTTGTGGTCCTTGGAGATGTTCAGAAATACCGTCGCCGCGGGACGGTACTTCACGAGCGTGCCGTCGCTCTCGTCGGCCTCCACGACCAGCAGGTCCGAGCCGCCATTCCATGCATTGCCTATAAGACCCTGTTTTTCGAGCCTGCGCAGAGCAGCGCCGCTCAGGAGCGAAGGAGATTTTTCACAAGCCGTCAGGAACTCGAAGATCATGGCCGTCACCGTGGACTTTCCGCTCGTGCCTGCCACGGCAATGGTCTTTTTTGTGTCGATAATGGCGGCGAGCAGGTCCGAGCGGTGGACCAGGGGGATGCCAAGGCTGCGCGCTGCGGCGATGTCGGGATTCGAGTCTTCGATAGCCGTTGAGGCGCAGACCACGTCAGTATGGGCGCCGACGCCGGAACCGTCCTGCTGAACAATGGCGCATCCCAGCCCTTCGAGCGAGCTCCGCAGAGCAGCTGTGTCTTCGCTTGCATGGAAGCGGTCCGATCCTGAGACCGTCAGCCCCTGAAAGCGCAGGTATTGAGCCAGGGCGCTCATGCCGCTGCCGAAAATGCCGGTGAAGTGGACGCTGCGGCAGCGAAGGCCATTGACGACAAGGGGCGGAGGGTCGATGTACACGATCGTGCCCTCTCCGACTTTCTCGAAGAGGCGAATAACGTCCTGGTTGCGCAGGACCACGCAGCCATGGGACAGGGGCGTGCCGATCAGGTCCTCCCGGCCCGTGCCGTGGATGTAAATGTAGCGCTCGAAGGAATCAACGCCCGGCCCTTTGTTGATCCCCTGTTCAAGGCCTTCGAGCCGCAGGATGCGGGACAGGATCAAGTTGTCGCCGTTCTGGCTGTGGTCCCAGTCCTCGCCCGTGTCTTCGCGGTCCCGGAAGACGCGGCCCGCAGGCGCGCCGGCGCCGTATTTCTCGATGATCCGGTGGAGGCCAACAGGCGTCTTGAGCGAGTTCTCGCGGGTGCCCGTGCCGAAGCGGGAGGTGGAGGCGTCGTAGCGCTCGACAACGGCGCCCTTCGCGCAGAGGAAGAGCGACTGGGTCTCGATGGAGACCACGAGATAAGGGTCTTCCGGGGCGGTCAGGAATCTTTTTAGCTTTTGATAGGTCTCTGGCAACAGATGTCGTTCCATAGAAGATCTACTGCGAGAATAAAAGAGGGCTGATCACATATTCAATGATCAGCCCCTGGTCCTTGTAATCAACTGTGGGAACAGAATGATACTGGGATCAAGGCATTCTTCTGGCAGGCCTTGTCCTGTCGCCTATGCCGAGCAGCAGACCCTCCACGCTTATGTCCTCATCGATTTCAGCCCAATGGATGCCGGTCCCGCCTCCGCTCAGTTCGTACTGTTCACGTTGTTTCGGGTCTGCATGCAGCAAGCGGGGAAAGTAGGCCAAGGGGACCGCCAGCTGCCGGCCGTCGGCAAGCTCCAGCCAGATATTATTATCATCGAACCAGATTTTCTCTGCGGTTGCCATGGTCTTAAAGCACCTACTTCTTCCTCTCCTCCAGTTCCTTCTTCACCGTTGGGAATGCGTCCAGGTTCGTGTGGGGCAGGAAGAGGGCCGAGAGGTACTCGTCCATGAAGCTGCGCGAAACGGACAGCTCGATATAGGTCATTTTCCTGGCGATCTCCTCGGCCTCGTGCCGCAACTTGTCGCAGAGCAGGGCGAAGTAGGCGCCCATGATGGACGTGTTGCCGAGGAAAACGAACTTGTCCGCGGCCAGGTCCGGCAGCATGCCGATCGTGATGGCCCGCTCCACGTCGATGTACCGGCCGAAGCCTCCGGCAATGTAGACCTTGTCCACGTCGGCGAAGGTCATGCCCATCTGGCCCAGCAGCGTGGCGAAGCCCGCGTAGATGGCTGCCTTGGCGCGGATCAGGTTGTCCAGGTCCACCTCGGTCAGCACGATCTCCTTGTTGATGGCGCTTTCCACGCGCCATGCCAGCACGTACTCCAAACCGGTCTCGCCGCGCCGGATGCGCTTCGAGCCGGTCTCTTCCCTGATCTTTCCCTTCTGGTCGATCACGCCGGTGAGGTACATCTCGGCCAGGGCGTCGATCATGCCGGAGCCGCAGATGCCCAGGGGCTTGGCGTCGCCGATGACGCGGTAGTTCACCTCATAGGTCCCGGGGTCGATCTCCACTTCCTCGATGGCCCCTTCCATGGCACGCATGCCGAACTTGATGCCGCTGCCCTCGAAGGCCGGCCCGGCCGAGCAGGCCGCGGTGACGAGCCATTCCTTGTTGCCGAGAACGATCTCGCCGTTCGTTCCGATGTCGATGAAGAGCGAGACGGCCTCCTTCTTATGGATCTGGGACATGAGCACGCCGGCCGTGATGTCGCCGCCCACGTAGCTCGCCACGTTCGGCATGGAATAGACCAGGGCCTGGGGGTCGGCCTTCAGCCCCACGCTCTTCCCGCGCACCAGGGGGAAGAAGGCGGCCGCGGGGATATAGGGCTCCTCGCGCAGGTGCTGCGGGTCAACGCCGTAGAAAAGATGCTCCATCGTCGTGTTCCCGGCCACCACGACGTAGTCGATCATCGTGGGCGGAACATTGTGCTCCTTCGCCAGGTCGCCCAGCAGCGTGTTGATGTTCGAGACCGCCAGGTCCTGCAGCTCCTGCAGCCCGTCGCGCTCCGTGGCGTAGACGATGCGCGAGATGACGTCGTCTCCGCACTTCACCTGGCTGTTGTAGGTCGAGGCGGTGCCGAGGACAGCGCCGGTGGCCATGTCGACCAGGTAGACCACGACGGTGGTGGTGCCGATGTCCACGGCAGCGCCAAAGCGCCTCTTGGTCGCGTCACCGGGGAAGAGGTCGAGCACCTCCAGCACTTCGCCCACCTGGAAGAGCGAGACCGTCACCTTCCAGTTGCCGTCACGCAAAGCCTGCGGAAGCTTCTTGAGGGCCAGGACATTCAGGTGCAGGTGGGAGGCGTCGAGGCCCGCCTTGTCCAGGCAGCGGCGCAGGCGCTCGTAGTCCGATATGCTGTCGTCCAGCGTGGGCGGATTCAGCTCCAGGTAGATGCGCCTGATTCGGGAATCAAGGCAGCCGCCAGCCGCGAGCATGAGCTCGAAGAGCTCGCCGGTCTTCGATCCCGTGGCGATCTTGTGCTTGGCCTGCATGCGCGACTCGGGCGGGATCTCGACGGTAACGTCGCCCTGCACTTTAGCGTGGCAGGCGAGGACATAGCCCTGCTCCGCTTCCTCGGCGGACAGGAAGGAGCGGGACTTGCCGCTTTCCACGGCGCCGCTCTTCACCACGACCTTGCACTTGCCGCAGTTGCCCTTGCCGCCGCAGGACGAGAGCACGTACACGCCGGCGGCCTTCACTGCCTTGTAGATCGTGGTGCCTTGCTCGACCTCGGTGGAGATATTGTCGGGAAGAAAAGTGATGGTATGTTTCATGGCGCGAATATAGCAGGGAGGGCAGGGAGCGTCAAGTTTATGGGTCTACCGCTAACATCTTCAGGCGGCGGTTCATTCATCCCGCAGGTGATGGCTATCGCAGGTGAGCTTTATTGCTTCTTCTCCTTTTCAGCCCTGGCAGCAAGCTGTTCGTAGAAATCCTTGCCCAGAAGGGTCTCGATGGTCTTCCTGAGGCTTTTGTACATGGGCTCGCCGGCGGGCTGCTTCATGCAGGGAATGTGGTCCAGATAGGGCGTATTCTGGATGGACAGCACCTGCTGCCCCTCATCGGTAACATAGAGCGACAGGGGGTACTGGACGCAGTCGGCGAACTTGAACTCTTCCCAGACCATGCCCTTCCCGAGGGCATAG
>JBBIHD010000074.1:0-9471 GCA_037447195.1 Nitrospirota bacterium
GATTTGATCCGTGTCCAAATAGTTCTCTTCAGGATTGAAGGCCTTTTGTCGGTTGCAGGAGGATTGATAATGGGAAAACGATGGACCGTCGCTGCAGGCGCACTTGCGCTCCTGCTGTTCACCATGGGCATGGGCCAGGCGCGGAAGGAGATCCCGCTTGAATTTTCCCTTCGGACATTGGACGGAAAGGTCGTAGACCATGCTGCAATGAAAGGGTCGCCTGTGGTCATGGTCTTCGGCGCCACCTGGTGTCCCCAGTGCCGCATCGAAGCGCCGGAGGTGCAGAAGGCCTACCTTGCCTACAAGGACAAGGGCGTTGTGTTCCTGGGCGTGTATGGCGGCCAGAACGACAAGGATGTGCGGCAGTACGCCGATGAATGCGGCATCACCTATCCCGCGGGCAGGGACCAGGGCCAGGCCGAGTATTTCAGCGTCAGGGCCATACCGTCCATCCTGTTCTTTGCCTCAGACGGGCAGCTCGTGAAGCGGACCATGGGCGTGACCCATTTCGAACTGATCCGAGCTGCTATTGAGAAGGTCCTCGAAAAGAAATAGCAGGCAACCGGCAAGGTCTGTTCAGATTCAATCCACCGCTTTTATACAGGATTAGGCGTTGTGATGGTCTGTGACGAGGGTTGGGGTTAGGGCTGCGTTTGGCCAAAAAGCCAAAAAGTACTTGATTGGTGCAACTTTTTGTGTTACATTGGCGAGGTTACAGGCATCCATGGGAATGCAGCGCTGCACCAGAACGCCCGAAAGCAGGGGAACGCGGCGTGGAATGTGAAAAGTTCTGCCAGGATTTTATCAACGCCTTCACCGATCCCATCATGATCATCGAGAGCGGATGCCGGGTCGCGATGGTGAACGATGCGCTTCTGTCGCTTCACGGAGAACAGCGCGAGGCCGTTATCGGCCGCTCCTGCTACCAGGTCCTTCATCACAACGAACTTCCCTGCGAGCTCCCCGACGGCGAATGCCCCTACCTGGAAGTCTTTGAAAAAGGCAAAACCGTCAAGGTTACCCACCGCCATTATACCGCGCAGCATGAAGAGCTGATAATCGAGGTCACTGCGTCTCCGCTCAGGAAGGGAAACGGCGGCCCGAACCGCATGATCGAAGTCATGCGCGACGTGACCAAAGAACGGCGCCTGCAGGAGCAGAGCCGCCAGTCCTACGAGTTCCTCGAAAGCGTGCTCGAGGGCATCGGCGAGGGCGTCGTGGTCGTGGACCGCGATTACCGCATCCTTTCGGCCAACAAGGGGTACATCCGGCAGCTCGGCCAGGAAGGCAGGCATGTGGTGGGTCGGCATTGCTACGAGATATCCCACCACTTTGATTCCCACTGCATGGACAACGGCCATCATTGCCCGGTGCGGGATTCCTTCGAAACAGGGCGGCCTTCCCGCACCATGCATACGCATTATGACCTCGACGGCAGGGAGGTCTTCGTTGAATGCCATGCCTATCCTGTCAGGAACGCGGCCGGCGAGGTGATCCGGGCCATTGAGACGGTCAGCGACGTGACCGAGCGCGTGCAGCTCGAACATAAAGTGCGCGAATCGGAGGAAAAGTACCGCGACCTCTATGACAACGCGCCGGACGGCTATTTTTCCGTGGACGAGAAGGGCGTCTTTGTCGAAATGAACCGCACGTTCCCCGACATGCTGGGCTGCCAGCGGGGCGAGCTCATGGGGACAAAGCAGTTTCGGGAAGTGATGTCAAAGGAGTCGGGCGTCAATTGCGAGAAGATGTTCTCCGACCTCAAGGCCGTCGTCCGCATCCGGAATATGGAGCTCGTGCTGGTCAGAAAGGACGGATCGCTCCTGCCGGTGATGATGAACGCCTCTGCCGTGCTTGCCAAGGACAACAGGTTCGTGATGACGCGCTCCGTGGTGCGGGACATCACTGAGAAAAAGAAGATGGACGAGGAGAAGCGGCGGCTGCAGGAGCAGCTCTTCCAGTCCCAGAAGCTCGAGGCCCTCGGGACGCTGGCCGGCGGTATTGCCCATGATTTCAACAATCTCCTGGCGTCCATCATGGGCTATGCATCGCTTGCCAAGGCCGAAGTGGGCGCAACAGACCCGATCTATCGCCATGTTGACGTCATTGAGACGGCTTCGCAGCGGGCCTCGGAGCTTACGCAGCAACTCCTGGCCTTTGCCCGGGGCGGAAAATTCGACGCCCGGCCCAATGACGTGAACGATATTGCGCGGGAAGTCGTCACGCTCCTGTCGCGGACCATTGACAAGAACATCTCGATCGTGCTGAACGCCTGCGAAGACCTGCTGCCCGCAGTATGCGACGCCGGACAGGTCCAGCAGGCTATGCTGAACATCTGCATCAACGCCCGCGACGCCATGCCCCAGGGCGGGACGCTGACGATCGAGACGAAAAATGCCTTCCTCGGGCCCGAGGATGTGCGAACCCTGGTGGATGTCCGGCCCGGCGCCTTTGTCCGCGTTTCGATATCCGATACAGGCACCGGTATGGACCGAGAAACGAAGCAGCACATGTTCGATCCCTTCTTTACGACCAAGGAAAAGGGCACGGGCCTTGGCCTGTCGCTGGTCTACGGCATCATCAAGAAGCACGGCGGTTTCATCCAGGTCTACAGCGAACCGGGGAAAGGGTCGCTGTTCCGGGTCCATCTGCCGGCCTGCGAGAGCGCCGACGGGTGCGCGAAAAAGGACGCGGACCCCGTGGTGACGGCGGGCTCGGGCACGGTGCTTGTCGTGGACGATGAACCGCTGATCAGGGACCTGGCCAGGGACATCCTGAAGCGCTACGGATACGAGGTGATCATCGCCGAGGGCGGAGCAGAGGCCGTGGAGTTGTACCGGCAGTTCAATGAACAGATATCAGCAGTACTGCTGGACATGGTCATGCCGGAGATGGACGGACGTGAAGTGTTCCGGCGGATTCGCGAGCTGGACCCCGCGGCATTGGTCATTGTTTCGAGCGGATACAGCCATGACCGGGATGCCGATTATCTGCTCGAGCAGGGGGCCGCAGGGTTCGTCCAGAAGCCCTATCGTATGGTCGAACTGGCACAGGCCCTCAGTGAGGCCCTGGCGCAAAAGCGGGGCGGTCAGGAAGAGTAAAATAGAGACAGTCGCCCTTGGTTTCCGGGGCCTGTCCTATTCGCTCCTGACCCGTTCGAGGGCAGGCAGTCCGTGGTCGTACTAAACCTGAAAACGACAGCTGGGATACGGAAAAAAGGATAACCTGGAAAAAGCATTTGGACGCGGATCAAATCTGATAAAATCGGATCAAGGCAGAAAAAACAAGATTATCACGCCAAAATCTTCGCTCTGTTGTTTATCAATATTGATGATCTCGTAAGAAGTCAATTTATCACACAAAGGCACAGAGGACACGAAGAACAGCCAATTGAAAAGAAAGGGTTTTTACCCTTTGTGACTTCGTGGCTTTGTGTGAGACCGGACTTTTTACGACTTTATCAATATTCAATAAAAGTTCTGTTTTATCCGCGAGAATCAGCGTCCCATAGCATCTTCAGGATAAAAAAAGTGCCCCCCGGCATTGCTGCCAGGGGGCTGTTTCAGGGGAGGTCCCTACCTAAAGGTTGGGATTGAGTTAATATATAATCATAATTTGAGAATAAGTCAAGGGGAAAATAACAAAACTTTTCCTTGACTGTTCCGAATAGGCTTTGGTATTATATTCGATACTTTATAATAAGGAAGGATGTTCGAAAGGAATGGATATTTCTCAGGGTTTGACGATCTCAGGGCTGCTCTTCGCCCTTCTTATGGGCGTGGTATCATTTGCGTCTCCCTGCATTCTTCCGCTCATTCCCTCGTACGTTTCCTATATCACCGGCATAAGCTATGACGAGCTTGTAAGCCGGGAGACGCGCCGAAAAAACATCAGCATCACGGTGTTTCACTCCCTGGCCTTTGTGCTGGGATTCACCATCGTTTTCATGCTGCTGGGCGCCTCGGCAAGCCTGGCCGGCCAGCTTCTCACGGAATATCTGGATGTGATCAGGATCGTGGGCGGCTCCTTGCTGATCATTCTCGGCCTTTTCGTTGCGGACGTGGTGAAGCTTCCTTTTCTGCAGCGCGAAGCGAAACTGCAGCTCAAAACGCGTCCTGCCGGCTATGCAGGCACGGTAGTGGTGGGCATGATCTTCGGCGCAGGGTGGACGCCCTGCACGGGACCCTTCCTGGGCGCTGCGCTGCTGCAGGCGGCGCAGACCGAGACCCTGGGGACGGGCATGGCGCTGCTCGCTTTCTATTCCCTCGGCATCGGCATTCCCTTCATTCTTTCGGCAGTGGCGATCAGCGCGTTCCTGTCCTCCTTTGGCTGGCTGAAAAATCACTTCAAGGCCATCAAGATCGGGAGCGGCGCCATTCTGGTGATCATGGGCGTCCTGCTCATTACGAACAAACTGACACTGCTGACCTCATATCTGATGAGCGCATGGGAGAGCATACAAGGCTTATGGTAGCTGATTCCGTTGATCTTCTGAAAGACAAGGACACGCCGCTGTACACCATGGGAGTTGCTGCGCGACTCGTTGGCACCACGGCGCAGACACTGCGCCTCTATGAGAAGCACGGCCTGATCACGCCCACGCGGGAGCGCCGGAACCGCCTCTATACCGAGAATGACATCAAATGGCTGCGGTGCATCAGGGAGCTGATCCACAGCAAGAAGATCAGCATTGAAGGGATCAAGAAACTGCTGGACTATGCGCCCTGCTGGGAGATCAAGGACTGCCCCGATGACCGC
Source organism: Nitrospirota bacterium (assembly GCA_037447195.1). Classification (GTDB taxonomy): domain Bacteria; phylum Nitrospirota; class UBA9217; order UBA9217; family UBA9217; genus GWC2-57-13. The sequence goes on from JBBIHD010000074.1 coordinate 4,759, forward strand.
CGCCAGATCTGCACCGCCTTTACCGACAAGGGCAAGCCCTGCTGGGAACTGACGCGCTGCCAGCGTGATGAAGGATGCGAGACCTGCGTTGTCTTTCTCCGGAACGGCAAGAAGGCGGCGAAGAAGTAAGTACCAAAGTGCGGAATGCGGAGTGCGGAGTGCGGAGTGCGGAATTAGAAAAAGCCCGCTATTCCCTTCCTTTCACTCCGAAATCGGAAATCCGCATTCCGAACTCGATTCACGGATGTTCCTCCACCCACACTTCCCCTTCCGTGGTGGTCTCTTTTTTCCAGATCGGCGTGATCCTCTTCAGTTCATCAATGCAGAACCGGCATGCCCGGAACGCTTCGTCGCGATGCCCTGCGGCCACGAGGATCAGCACGATGTTCTCACCCACGGGCAGCACGCCCACACGGTGCAGGATCGCAACGTTGATGACGCCGAAATCCCTGATCGCCCGCAGCCGTATTTCTTCCAGTTTCTTTTCCGCCATGCCCGGATAGTGTTCGAACTCGAGGCGCGAGACCGCTTTGCTTCGCGAGAGGTCGCGTGTTGTGCCGAGGAAGGATACGACAGCGCCGATAGAGGTCGACGTTTTTTTTATCTTCGCGATCTCATCGTCGATGGAGAAGGGCTCTTTTTGTATCCGCACGCTCATGGATGCTTCCTCCCTCATTGCCTCTGTCCCTGTCCCCCAGAAAATGGCGGCATGAGCGCCACTTCATCGCCATCCTTGACCGGGCTCTCTTTTGTTGCAAATTCCTGATTTACCGAGACCAGCAGCCTGCCGCTGCTGATCAGTTCAGCCAGGGCCGGATGTTCCCGGGCAAGCTGCGCCAGAAGATCGTCGACCCTGCATGCCTTCGCAGCAACAGTAAGGGTGTCCACGCCTGCCCGGTCACGAAGCAGAGCGAAAAGTTTGATGGTGATCATGACGAATAATAGTCCATGCTGTAACAGTAGTCAAGAGGCGCTGAAGGGGCGAGGGACGAGGGGCGAGAGGCAAGGGACGAGAAGCGAGAGACGAAAGGCAGGGGCAACATCAAACCGTTGCCTTACTAGAGGGAGAGGCCGACTTCGGGTTTCATCCTGTTCTGGATAATGCACTGCAGCATCTCAAGCTCGTCCTGGTCGAACCATGTGTGGCCGCAGAACGAGCAGCGATCGACCTCAACGAGGTGGGCGGAGCTGTAGAAGCCGCGGTGCATGGCGTTGGTGCATTTCGGGCAGGCCAGGAGCGGAACTCCCGGCTGGCGCGCAGCGTTCTGCCGGTATTTTGCTGTCTCGTTGAACTGATGGTGGTTGAGGGTCGCCTGGGCAAGCGCCTGGATGCGGTCGGGGCAGGATTGGGGAGCGCGGGCAAGGATGCGGGCGATCTTCTGGTTCTCGACGAGCATGCCGCCGCAAAAGCCGCACTGAAGCACCTGGGTCCGCTCGAAGGTCCGGACTACCAGGGGCTGTGCGCAGGAGGGGCAGTTCCTGTCAGACGGGACTTCCGCAGTCTCGGAAAGCCGGGCGTGGAAAAGAGCGTTCAGTTCCGGATGCTGCCAGGCGCGGTCAACAGCCTGGTCCGTTCCGGTCCCGGTCGACATCCAGGTGAGCGGTGAAAGCCACGGCAGGGCGGCGAACTCGGCGAAGGAGAAGGGGCCTTGCCATTCCTGCTTCGGGTTCATGGCATAATAGACCGGTCCTGGGGGCTCCTTCCGGGGAGGCTGCGGGGCCTCTCGTTTTTCGGACCGCCTGTGGAGTTCGGCTATACTGACGCGAGCCATCCTGAGCATTACATCTATGCGCTTTCTGAGCGGCGGATGCGTGGAGAGCAGGTCGGACCAGAAGCCCTCGGTCTCGTCCAGGGACGAGGCCTGGGGATTGACGATGCAGAGCATCTCCAGGCCGCTGCCGATGAACCCGGAGCCGCGCCATCCGCGGGAGAGTGTATAGAGCGTTTCAGCAAGGGCAACAGGGTTCCGGGTCATGCGGACAGACGCCGCATCAGCGCGGTATTCCCGTTCCCGGGAGATGAACATCTGGAGCAGATGGCTGAGCCGCAGCAGGAGCCAGGCCACGACAGGCGCAGGCGTTCGAAAGGCGCGGCCTCGCGATGCCCGCCCGAGCTTTTCCAGCGCAGCCGAATAGGCGCCGAAGAGGCTTGCCGCAACAGATGTTTCAAGGCAGTCACCCGAAAGGACATGGTGCGCCTCGTGGGCGACCACAGCCTCGAGCTGGGGCCGCGTAAGGCGGGCCAGCAGGCCCTCGGTGACTGCTATGAGCGCATTTCCGCGCAGATCAGCCACGGCTAAGGCGTTCAGCGAGAGCGACGGGATCACTGCGGACCGGATGTACCGCTTGTTGCCCGTGACCACGTGGACCTCGTGCATGATGTTCAAGAATGTTTTGTGCACGCCGTCCTGCTGGTCCGGTGGACGGGCATTGAGGGTGCGGACCACCGTGTCAACGGCATCGTAGGAAGAGAACCAGAAATGGATCGCGGCGATCAGCACCGACGCGCCGATAATGGCCGCCCACAGACGGGGAGGCGCTTCGAGGGGGAGGGGAAAGACCGCCCAGACAAGGACAATGCCTGTGACAGCATATATGCCCATGAGGCCGAAGAAGAAGAGGCCAATGCGCCAGTTCTTCCGGCGCTCTATGTCGATGAAGGTGAGAGGCATGGGTCGTCAAGAGAGGAAAAGCATGGACGAGGGAAGGAGGATGAAGGACGCGTTGATTTTACATCCATCGTCCGAGCGAAGCGATCGTCCATCGTCCCTCGGCATCTATTCACTTCCCCCTCAGGCTCAGGTTGACGCCCGGTGTGGCGCGGCTCGCGGCCTCGGCCTCAAAATACTCCTCGGTCCTGAAGCCGAGCAAAGAGGACACCATGTTGTTCGGAAAGACCTGCATCATGGTGCGGTAGTTGGCCACGAGATCATTGTAGAGCTGGCGGGCAAAAGCGATCCTGTTCTCCGTTGAGGTAAGCTCTTCCTGGAGATGCATGACGTTGTCATTGCTCCTGAGGGCCGGGTAATTCTCCATCACAGCGAAGAGCTTGCCCAGGGCCTGGGTCAGCATGTTCTCGGCCTGGGCCTTGTCATGGGGGCTTCCGGCAGATACGGCCTTGGCCCGGGCGGAGATGACCTTTTCGAGCGTGTCCTGCTCGAATTCCATGGCCCCCTTTACGGCAGATACCAGATTGGGGATCAGGTCGTGCCTGCGCTTGAGCTGCACGTCTATCTGGCGCCACGAGCTCTGTACGTCATTGCGCTGCGAAACCAGTTTATTGTAGATGAGGACCACCCAGAGAACGAGAATGCCTGCCAGTGCGAGAAGGATCCATCCTGCCATGATCGGCCTCCTGATATGATGTCTGCGCCCGGAACCGGTCCAGCCAAGGCGACAGGTTTTTTATTATAGCACAGAATGGCAGGGCGGCGGGGAGATCACGCCATATTTTCCGCAAGCAGCGGGGCGGCGGGGGAAGGGAAAAAACCCTGCTCGACAGCCTCGGCCAGCAGCCGCTGCACGGCAGCAAGACCTTCCCGGCCGAGGTCGAGAGAGAAATCATTCACATACAGTTCGATATGCTGCATCAAAACGGCACGGTCCATTTCCCGGGCGTAGCGACTGCAAAATTCCAGGACCTCGTCGGGATGGGACCGCGCATAGAGGATGCTCTCGCCGATGCCCGCCTCGACGGCGAGCAGAAGTTCGCGGCCGAGCGTTCGTTTTCCGATGATGCCGCCGAGCGGGATGGGCATGCCGCTGTGCTTCTCCCACCATGCACCGAGATCAAGCAGCTTTTCCAGCCCGAAGAGCGGATAGGTGAACCGGCTTTCGTGGATGATCAGACCGGCAGCAACGCTGTTGCCGGCCACGGCCGACATGATGCGGTCATAGGTCATGACCTGCAGGTCCTGCAGGGCCGGGTCATAGAGCCGCAGCAGCAGCGCGGCAGTGGTGAGCTCGCCGGGAATGGCGATGGCGCCGTCCCGAAGACCGGAAAGCGTCGTTCCCGGGCGCGCAACAACAAGAGGGCCGCATTTCCGGCCCAGGGCGCCGCCGGAGCGCAGCAGCGCATAGCCGCCGGTGAGGCGCCCCACAGCGTGATAGGACACCTTGGTGATGTCGAGCGCTCCCTTCAGGGCCAGGTGGTTCAGGGTCTCCACATCCTCGAACCGTTCATGGAACTCGATGCCGGGGACCCGGACCTTTCCCTGGATCAGGGCGTAGAAGATGAAGGTATCATTCGGGCAGGGAGATAAGCCTATAGTGAGCAACTGAGGCATAAAAGGTTGACAGCAGGGACCGGGTTCGTCAGCGTTCAAAAGCAGCGTGCTTCACGATCATTTCCACGGCCACCTGGGCCGCCGCCGCGGCTCGCTTGATTTCCCATTTTGACAGGTCCCGGTCCTGCACAATGTTCGAGATGCCGCGCACTTCGATCCAGGGGACGCCGTGCAGCTCAGCGACCTGGGCTGCTGCAGCTCCTTCCATGTTCTCGCAGAGGGGGTTTCCAAAATGCTTCTCCAGTTCCCGCGCCCGCTCTGTCGTGCCCGTGCAGGTGGAGAGTGTGATGAAGGTCCCGCGGAAAACGCGTCCGTTAATGCTGGCCGCGGCGAGCGCATCATGGGACCCGGCAAGCAGCATTTCGGCGGCGGGAAACCGGTTGTGGCGCGTGATCTGCGCGGTCCGGACGAGGGGAATGCCGATATG
>JBBIHD010000075.1:0-9397 GCA_037447195.1 Nitrospirota bacterium
GCGGCCTCCAGATTGAATCCCCGTCGGCTTTCAATGCCGGAGGTGGTGAATCCCGGAATGCCGCGCTCTTCCAGTTCTTCGTTCTTCAGGTTGGAAGCATACGCAAAGGTGTTCAGCACGACGGATATGTTGGGGTTGGCAAGAGAACTGCCGCCGAAGAGACCTCCCGTTTTTTGGAGCTTCTGTCCTTCTTGTCCCTGCTGACGTTCACTGCGCAGGGCGTCGATGGCCTTTTGCTGTTCCTCCAAAAGACGCCCCTGATTCTGGACGATGTCCTCCAGTTCGTTCAGCCGCTTGTCCCTGTCCTGGGCAAGGGCCGAGGCCGCGGATGCGGCGAACGTTAAAGCGCAAAGAATGAATGCAAAAACCGCCCTCATGGCTCCTCCCTGATCGTGATGGAATGATCGACGGCGGCAGTCTTAAAACGGGAACCCGACCCAGGGCGCATTTCTCACCCTGAAGGAGCACCGGAAGACGGCCCGCTCCATCGATGGAAAGGATTACTGCTCTTGCTGGAATAACAAATGGAAGAGGAGCTATGCGGGCGGAGCGCGGACGCTGAGAGATGCGACAGGGTTGTTCGATGCAAAAAAAAGAGGGGCGGGAACAAACCGCCCCTCGCTGATGCACGGAATTTGACTGAAGGCGGCCTCGGGCTGGACCGAGCCCGGCTGATGGTGCCGGACAAAGCAGAAGGAGCAGTCGCGGTGATCGGCCCCCTCGTGACCATGATGATGCGCCGCGGCGAATGCGGAGAGCAGGAAAAGAAGCACGAGAAAAACGGAAAGCAGTCCGCTATTCTTGATCCATGTTCTTTTGCCCATTTCCATGGGCCGATAGTAATGCACCGGGCGTGAATTGTCAATAGCGCTTTTCCCTGTGCTCGTTTCTTTGCGAAGCCTGCTCTTCCGAAGCGTACATAACCACTCGCTACTGCTTCAGCGCGGGGCGATCACGGTACAGCACTATCAGCACGGCGCCTTGCCATGCTTCTGGTCCGGCTTTTTACTGCAGGCCCCTGAGTCGCAGCCCTGGCAGTGGCCTTTCTTCTTGATGGCCGACCGGTAAAAGAGCAAAGCGGCCCCTCCCAGGATCACGGCCATGATCACGATATCAGCGAAACCCATAAAGCCTCCTTGCCCCCTCACCCCGCCCTCTCCCGCAAGGGGAGAGGGGTCAGATGTGATGTATTATTCAATGCCCAGCAGCCGTCCGCCCTGGTAGATGGCGAAAGCCACGGTCCAGGCCAGCACGCTCTGATAGGCAAAGGCGATTCCGAACCACTTCCAGGTGCCGAACTCCTGGCGCATGGCAATGGCCACGATCACGCAGGGCATGTAGAGCAGCACAAAGACCATGAAGGCGTAGGCCGACAGGGGCGTGAAAGCGCCCTGCACCACGGCCCGCAGGCCTGTCTGCTCCTCATCCTGCTCGGCCGAGATGCTCGCAATGCCGAAGGTGGAGAAGACGTTCACTGCCGAGTCCTTCACGGCCCCGCCGAAGCTGGTGAAGACCTCTTTCACGTCCTCGGAAAAGGCCGGCTTCGCTTCCTCTTCCTCGACCTTCTGCACGTAGATCTCGCCCATGGTGCCGACGACGATTTCCTTGGCGATCACGCCGGTGATGAGCGACGACGCGGCCTCCCAGGTGCCGAAGCCGAGGGGCTCGAACACGGGGGCCACGACCTGCCCGGCCCTGCCCAGGTAAGAATCCTTCTTCTGCTCCACGCCCCAGGGCAGGTTCAGCAGGAACCAGACAAAGACGGACACGGCAAGGATGTAGGTGCCGGCCTTGATCAGGAAGTGCTTCCCCTTCTCCCAGGTATGGATCATGAGGCTCCGGAACGACGGCATCCGGTAGGGCGGCAGCTCCATGATGAACAGGGGCGCCTCGCCGCGGAACAGGGTGCGCTTGAAGATCACGCCCATCACCACGGCCAGCACGATGCCCAGCACGTAGAGGGACCAGAGCACGGCGCCGGCATCGGCGGCGAAGAAGACGCCTGTGAAAAGCACGTACACGGGCAGCCGGGCGCCGCAGGACATGAGCGGCACCAGCAGGGACGTGAGCGCCTTGTCGCGCGGGTTCTCGAGGGTACGCGTGGCATAGATGGCAGGCACGTTGCAGCCGAATCCCAAAAGGAGCGGGATGAAGGACTTGCCGTGCAGGCCCATGGCATGCATGGCCCGGTCCATCACGAAGGCGGCCCGGGCCATGTACCCGCTGCCCTCAAGAAAGGTGATGAAGAACATCATGGCAAAGATTACGGGCACGAAGACCAGCACGAACCCCACGCCGGCGATCACGCCGTCCGTGGCGAGCGACACGGTCCAGTCCGGCGCGCTCACGAACCCCAGCAGCGCCTCGGTCCAGCGCTTGAAGGGCCCCGTGGCCATGGCGTCGATCCAGTCCACAAAGGGCTTTGCCACGTCGAAGGTCAGCTTGAACATGAGCCACATGGCCGCGAAGAAGATGGGAATGCCGAGGAACCGGTTCAGCACGACCCTGTCGATCTTCTCGGTCAGCTCCGTTTTCCTGACCTCGGGCTTGGTCAGCACCTCCCGCGTCAGGCCCGCTGCAACGGCATAGCGCGCGTCGGCCATGAGGGACTCCATGTCCGCTTCATGGGCCTTGCGCAGATGGGCCACGGCATCATCAACGCCCAGGAGGGCGCGGTCAAGGTTCAGCCCTTCCAGGGCCTTCTCATCCCCTTCCATCACTTTGCAGGCCAGCCAGCGGAGGGGATAGCGTTCGGCAAGGGCAGGATAGACCGCTGCGATCCGTTCCTTCAACTTCGTGACGGACTGCTCTATGTCCGGGCCGTAGTGGAGCTCTTTGGGCATGCCATTCGGCGCCGCGTCTGCGGCAGCAAGGGCAGCGGAAAGCAGCTCCTGCAGGCCCGATTTCTTCGTCGAGACCGTGGGCAGGACCGGCAGGCCGAGCATGCGCTCCATGGCCGCGGTGTCGATCCGGAAGCCCTTCCGCTCCGCCTCGTCATGGATGTTCAGCGCCATGACCATGGGGATGCCGAGCTCAAGGAGTTGGACCGTCAGGTAGAGGTTCCGCTCCAGGTTCGTGGCGTCCACCACGTTCACGATCACGTCAGGCCGGTCATGGACCAGATAGTCCCGCGCGATCACCTCTTCCTGCGTGTAGGGGCTCAGGCTGTAGGTGCCCGGAAGGTCCACGAGCCGGATCGTGCGGCCCTGGTGCGAAAATTGCGCCTCCTTCTTCTCCACCGTCACACCCGGCCAGTTGCCCACGTGCAGCCGCGTGCCGGCAATGGCATTGATCAGCGTAGACTTGCCCGAGTTGGGATTGCCTGCGACAGCGACGGTGGCCGTCTTCTGCTCCTGACGCAGGCTAAAGCCTGCGGCTACCGACTCTTCGCGCTCTGCGCTCTGCACTCCTGCCTCCGAACTCATAAGACCACCTCCACATCAATACCTTCCGCCTCCTTCTTGCGCAGCGACAGGCTGTAGTTCTTGATCACCACCTCGATAGGGTCGCCCAGGGGCGCGACCTTCTTTACCTGCACCTCTTCCCCCACCAGCACGCCCATGTCCATGAGCCGCCGTTTCAGGGGGCCCAGGGAGCCGATCTTCGTGATGCGGCCCCGGTCCCCGATCTTGAGCATTGCCAGGTTCATGCGTCGATCCTCCTTACCATGATCTTCATTGCCATGCCGCGCCCCAGGGCGATGCGCGACTCATCGGACCGGACCAGGATGGCGCCGCGGCCGTCGTTGGTCAGCATCTCGATGATTCTGCCCGTGCGCAGCCCCAGGTCCTCCATGTGGCAGAGGCGGCTGTCCCTGTTTGTGCCGCATCCGCGGCGGCCCTTGGCGGGGCGGATATCGACGATCTCGCCTTTTTCACCTTCTACCAGCAATCCCAGGGGCGCCATCATGCATTCCTCCTTTTAGAACCGCGCGGCAATGCCGGTCAGGAACGTGAGGTCCGCTTCCGCGTCGTTCAGTCCCGCCTTCACACCGCCGTTGATATCGAAGTTCTCGCTCACTGAATAGATCAGGCCGCCCAGAATGAAGGCCGGATGGGTGTCCGATGCCTTGTCCCCGTTCCGCTCGGCGCCCACGTTCGCCACGAGCTTCAGGCTCTCGGCGGCTGCATATTCCGCGGCCAGGGAGAGGTGCCAGATCCCCTTCCGGTTCGCGTCGGCGTCCGCCTCGATCTTGTAATCTCCGTAGGCATACCCTGCGTTGAGATGGAGCGTCACGGGCTCGGCCTCCTTCGTCACGATGAACGTGAGCCCGTAGGAAGGCTTGCCCGTGCCGAAGCCCTTCTCCTCGTCGCCCGTGGGAAGGGTGATCGCGGGCTTCACCCCGAAGCTCAGGCCGTCCTTTTCATGGAACCGGTGCTTCACCTCGAAGGACATATCCGCCGGCCCGTCATCGCGGCCCACTGTGGCGCCGTCTTCCTTCACCTGGAACCGCTGATAGGGGATGCCGAGCACCAGGTCCGTGGAGTCCGTGATGCCGTAGGAAAAGATGAAACCTGCTTCTCCCTCCTGGACTTCGGTCTTCACACCTGCTTCCGATGTCTCATCGGTTGCGTACTCGCCGTTCACTTCGATCTGGAGCTTGCCCGCGCCCTGCGTGCCCGTATCGTCCGTAACGAACGGATGGGCGGCAAAGGCGGATCCCATGCCCATGAAGGAAACAACCATACCCGCCAACAGCGCCGCTGAAATCTTCTTACTCATTCCTCGCTCCTCCTGTGGTTGTTGAGCTGAGGCAGTTGAAACACTCCCTCAGCGTGCATAATCCGCATGCGTGGTACTGAAAGACCGGCACCCGGGCCGACCGGGCCGCGGCCAAAGCTTCCTTGCGGGCCCGGTGCGACACCTTGTTCGTAAAGATCACCACGGCGTCAATGTTCCTGAGCTTCGACGTGATGCCGGTCTGGGACGTATTGAATACCTTCAGGTCAATGCCGTAGCGGCCCGCTTCCTGCCGATAATGCCGCTCCAAGCGCTCCATCCCTCCGATCAAGGCGACACACATGGCTCCCTCCCTCCGGACTCCCGACGAAAATCAAGTCTTTGCGCCGTTCTTCCGCCCGTTGCCCTCGCGGTACATGCCGAGGGCCATGAACGACAGGACAAGAAGGACCCCCATGCTCGCCTGGAACAACACAAAGCTCGCTATTTTCATGTACGCGAATTCCGGGGCTCCATATCGCACCAGCCATCCCGACGCCATGTTTGCCAGTCCCGACGTGAAGGAGACGACGATCAGTGATAGTTTCAACCGGGACGAAACCGGCACAAAGGCCGCCAGATGGTTCAGCAGCAGCAGGGCCATTGCAATGACAAAGAGATGAAAATGCGTGCTTTCAAGCAGGCCCCGGTAGGAAACGGGGTTTCTGAACTCATCCTCCGACCCGAGATAGTGCTTCACCACGGAGTCATAGGAAAAACCGGTCTTTTCCACGAAGAAGAGAATATTGGAAAACCAGAGCAGCGTCAGATACAGGACCGCAAAGAACAAAATGACCTGCAGCAGCCGTGCATTCGTCACTTCTTTTTCCAGCAGAAATTTCATCGCGATGCTCCCTTGAGAATCTTGAGTTCGAAAACGGCCAGCACCTTTCTGATCTCCCTGATGAGGCCTTCCACCGTCATGGTCGCGCCGGAGATGGCATGAATGCCCCGCCTGACCCAGAGCTGGTCATCGAGCCGTTTGCCCGTGAACAGGGCAAGCCATCTCTTCGGCGGCAGATATTCCTCAGGCTCGTAGAAGGCGAGTATCTCTATGCGCTCCACTTCCCCCCGGGGGGTGATGACGGCCATGAAGACCTCGGGCTTGGTCCGGACAATATGGCTCTCGAGCACCGCGTACCCGATCACCCTGCCCCCTGCCGTCGCCTCATAATAATTGAATATTTTTGATTCCACCTTTGCTCTCGAGAGTTCCTGGATGCGCTTCACGTCGTCATCGTCAAAAAAGATCGTGCGGCGCTCGATCTGCGCGCCAGGAAAAGTGCGGGCAAGGGCCTCATCCCTGGTGAAATAGACCTTGGCCAGGACCGGACCATGCCAGAACAAAATAAATAATGCCGAAAGAATGATCGCTAAGAGCCTTATTGTCCTGAAGCGTTTCACTGCAAGCCTCCTGAAGCTGAAAGATCAGCGCCGCAGCGCGGCCTGACCGCGCTGCGGCGCCATGACAGTAGCTAAAAAATAAACCCCATGCCGACATTGATCTGGTCGATCTTGTTCTCGTCCAGGCCCGTTCCCTTGCCGGCCGGCAGGCTCGATGCCGTGTCCCGCGCCTGATAATCGGCCTTCAGGACCACCTGAGGATGGGGCTTGAAGCCGATACCCGCCGTGATCACGGTCCGGTCCAGGGTCAGATCGCGCGTACCCGTAAAGACCTCTTTATGCGTGTCATAGGCTTCATAGCGCACAAAGGGCGTCAGGGGCATCTCGGAATCGGACTTCATCAGTTTCATGACATCATAGCCCGCTTCCACGTACCAGCCCGCGACCTCCTTGCCCACGTTCCCGGGAGGCGTTGTCCGCATTGCGTCGTTGCCGTCGAGGGAGCCCTGCGTATACAGGCCCCGCAGTTGGAGGCCCTTGTGCTGATAATCCGCATGGACCTCCCAGAGGCTCACTGTCGCTTCTTTTTCTTCGGGCCCGAGAGGGTCCGGGTCCTGGTCCCTTCCGATGCCGTGGCCGGCCCTGCCGAGATAGTAGGCGCCTCCGACGGTGAATGCGTCGGCAAGCGCGTAATCAAGACGGGCCAGGCCTGCCCAGACGTCGGCATTGATCTCGGCGCCCTGCTGCCTTCCGCCCCTGATCCAGTCTCCTCTGTTGAAGCGGTCGGCCCGCAGCCCGTTCACGAGCGCAACCTTGTATTCCAGATTGCCGAACTCGCCGAAGCCCATGATCCCGATGTCGCGCCAGGTGCTCGGAAGGATGTTCCGCTCCACATCGGGCCGCAGCACGCCGTTGAAGACCGTGGGCTCATGCAGTTCATTCACCAGTCCCACCGGCATCAGCATCAGGCCCGTGCGCAGGTTGAACTGCTCGGACAGCAGAAAATCAAGATACATGAACTCCAGGTACACCTCCGCAGTGCGCGTGCTTCTGACGGCCGGTGTGACGCCGGAGGTGCTCGCGCCCACGTTCTTGATGCCTGCGTGCTCGAACTCGAGCTCCGCGTTCATCACGATCCAGTCGTTGAACTTGTATCCTCCATACAGCACGAACCGCAGGGCGTCGGCAAAGTCCTTTTTCGATCCCGAAAGGTAGTTTTCGTACACGAGCTCGCCGTATCCGCCCAGTGACAGACCCTTCTCCACACCGTACACCTTCGAGGCTGCCGGTCCGAGGCCCATGAAACTTTCATACTTGGGCTCGGCAACGGCGCCGAGCTTCAATTTCTCCATCTCCTCCGTCAACGCTTTGATCTGCCGCTGCATCTCCCTGATATCCGTTTCCTGGGCCCGGGACTCAACAGCGAATACCGAACTCACAAGCACTCCAGCCAATAGTAATAGCAAACCTCTGCGCTTCACTTGACAGCCCTCCTCATAATTAGATATTGATACTCATTTTCAATTGAACCGGTTTAAAAAAAGTACGTTCACCCAGGTCCGATCCTTCTCCGGTCGAGCACCGCTTCCAGAAGCGATCCCTTTTCCTGCTCCGTCAGGACCGCCGATGCCCTCTGGAACCGTACATAATCGCTGCTGAACCCCAGCATGACGTCCAGATAGGTCACGGCCGCATCTTCCCTGCTCATGGGGTACCTCCTTTCTGAAATAAAAAGCCGTCAGGCGTCAGGCTATGAAGCGTAAGGCGGTAAAAACTCGTTGATCAGGTCCGACTCTCCCTACTCCTCACTCCTTACCCCTCACGCCTTACGGCATTAAACCTTCTTCACAAATATCTCCTTCGTGATCTCCTTGTCCACAGCCACCATGGTCTCGCCGAGTTGGAGCACATAGGACGGCTTCTTCTGATGCAGCTTGACCGTGCTGCCGGGCACCACGCCCATGGCCGTGAGCCGGTCCAGCCGGGAATGCGATTCCGGCGTGATGAACACGATCCTTGCCTCTTCTCCCGGAAGCAGGTCCGACAGCGGCGCTACCAGCGGCCGCAGCTCCCGCCGGAACAGGGAACAGCATTCCCCGCGGGGAATGGGTTTGCCGTCGGGCGCGTTCGGCGGATGGCCCAGAAAGGTGCAGACGCTGTCCGTCACCTCGCGCGAGAGGATATGCTCGAACTTGCAGGCCTCGGCTTCGGCGCCCTTCAGGTCGAAGAGATCATGGAACATGCGGAGCGAGAGGCGGTGCCGTCGTATGAGCTCCTTGGCCCGCGCCTCGCCTTTCGGCAGCAGCTCCACGGTCTGATGCAGCACGCTGACCCATCCGTCCTTCGTGAGGCGCTTGACCACATCCTCGCCGCCGTCCATGCTGATGCTGCCGCGCAGCGTGTCCAGCGTCAGCTTTCCCTCTTCCCGGAGCGTCCAGATGAGCTCCAGCAGCTCATCCTCTTTCTCGATCTCCGGCATGACGCAGAGGGCCGGATGTCCCGCCTGTCCCGACGATGTCGGGGCCTGTCCCGATGCCGCAGGGGCCTGTCCCTCGCCGCCGTGATAGTGATGTCGCTCCTGCATATGTCCTCCTTTTTAACAGCACGGGGGAAGATGGAGGTCCGCTTGCTGCGCTCGCTAGGATGTAGGAGGCAGCTTGCCACTTCCAAATCCTGCGTCATTCATCCGATATCCCGCGTCGATCAATTGCTTTGATTTTTGCAAAATGAATCTGCTTTTCGCTCCATAGCTGTAAGCATCGCAAAGACTTGTTCATACTGTTTGTCCAGCATTATGCATTGTTCATGCTTAATATAACGGCAGTGCAGGGCAAATTCCAGCCATGTTTGCGTCTCGGCAGCTTCCTGGCCTGCATCAGACAACTTACTTATAAAGTGCGCTTTATATCGCCTCTTTCTCCACCCCTCGGCAAGATTTGAGCAGACAGCCCTTGATGATCTTCGCATCTGGTCGACGAGCGAGTAGCGTTCGTCACTCGGAAAACGCTTAGTCAACTCAAATATTTCCATGGCGGCGGTGAATGCCAGGCGGTAAACATCCAGATCACGGACGCTTCTAACCGGCTTTATTTCTCTTTTCGTATCCGCCATGTACTCTATTCCTTCTTGTTTGCCCTTTCCTTTGCTTCCTACATCCAACTGCCTACGTTCTACTTTTCTTCCCTCCCCCTACTTCCCACTTCCCACGGTCTTACAGCGCCACCTTCAGCGTCCTCAACACCCAGTTCAGCACCCCGCCCACGGCAAAGGCAAAGGGAAAGATGAAGGCCACCATTGCCAGGGCCGTCTTCATACCGCGCTCCTTCACCATCAT
>JBBIHD010000076.1:0-397 GCA_037447195.1 Nitrospirota bacterium
TTACTGAACGATGTCGTGAACCTTAATTTTGTGAACGATGTCCTGAACCCTGTCAAATAGTACCTTGACCTTCGAACCCTGCGCCGGTATCCTTTATCTATCTTACGGCACAGGAGGGAAGCACTATGAGCAGGCTATTATTGGCATGTGCGGCGGCAGGACTCATCCTGGGACTGGCTCCCCTGGCGGACGCCCAGCAGGGGGCAGGTGAGCTGCGTGAGCGTCGGGGGGAGCGGCTGGAGCGTCAGGGTGAACGCAGGGAGAACCGCGGTGAACGGCTCGAGAGGCAGGGAGAGCGGCGTGAACAGCGGGGCGAGCGCGTGGAGAAGCAGGGCGAGAGGATGCAGGACCGGGCCGACGAACTGAAGAAGCAGGGACGGACCGAAGAGGCCGAGCG
>JBBIHD010000076.1:410-5130 GCA_037447195.1 Nitrospirota bacterium
GCCGGCGAACGGAGAGAGGACCGCGGTGAGCGCATGCAGCGGCAGGGCGAGCGCAGGCAGGACCGTGGGGAGCGCATGCAGCGCCAGGGAGAGCGGATGCAGCAGCGGTAGACGAATTTTCATCGCGGAAACACCTGAAGCCCCGGCCCATGCCGGGGCTTTTTTTTGAGGCAACCGTGCCTGTCGCTCAGAGGCTGCGGGCCGTGCATTCATCACAGGTTGCAGGCAGCCCAGGCATAGAAAATCCCTTGATTCCTGATAGGTTTTGCTTTATTATTGTGCTTCGCGAACAATCGCCATTTCAGCATTCAGGAGGAACAGGCAGTGAACAAGGTGAACCAGGAAGAGCTCCAGAAGACGATCGAAACATTGAAGGGCAAGGCCGCTGAGGCCGTGAAGAAGGCCGGCGGCAAGACGTCGGACCCCCAGGCGCGTGCGGCCCGCAAGAAAGTGAAGCGTGCCCAGCGCAAGCTTCGCTCCGCCAAGTCCTACAAGGTAGCATCAAAGAAGGCCGCTGAAAAGCCGGCCGAGGGCCAGGCCTCTGCGTAAGAACGGGGCACAGAACGCGGTCCGGAAAGCGTTGGGGCCTGCTGTTCTGCTCTGCGCCTCCCTGCTCGCCGGCTCCTGCGCCGGTACGGTCCCGAAAGGCGCTGATCCCCTCGCTGCTGAACCTGAGACGCCGCAGCAGGGCGGCTACGTGGAAGAAGGCCGTGCGTCGTGGTACGGGAAGGACCTCCAGGGCAGGAAGACCGCGAGCGGCGAGGTCTTCGACCTGAACGGCCTGTCGGCAGCCCACCGCCTCCTGCCCTTCGGCACGCGCCTGCTGGTGACGAACCTCGAAACGCAGCAGAGTGTAACGGTCGTGGTGAACGACCGCGGTCCCTTCGGCGAGGACCGTATGATCGAGCTTTCCTACGCCGCAGCACGGGCGCTCGGATTTCTGGCCCAGGGAGCGGCGCAGGTGAAAATAGCGTCCTTCAGGCCCGTTGCCGAAGGCGGGGAGTACACGGTACAGGCGGCGAACTATGCTGAAGAAAAGAGCGCCCGCGCGCTGAGGGACCGCCTGTCAAAGAAGTTCGGCAACATCTCCATACTGCCCTTTGAAACGAACCGGGGCACATTTTATCGCGTGCGCGTAGGCGCCTATTCGTCCATTGAGAAGGCCGAGATCGTGGCAGGCAGGCTTGCCCTGGAGGGCGTGGAGCCCGTTGTGCTGCGCAAGGATTGACCTTACACCATTGCCAATGTTCAATTCCGCTTTATCCTGAAAAGCATTTGGACACGGAAGATGCGGATTAACATCTGATAAAATCAGGTAACTGCTCAGGTCTTTCTCACACAAAGCCACAAAGCTCACGAAGAAAGGCTTTAAATGCTGAGTGTAAACCAAAGAGATGAATTAATCTTTAGTCGTTCTTTGTGGCTTCGTGCCTTCGTGTGAGAATATGGTTTTGGGGTCCTGAGTAGTTACAAAATCAGATGAAATAAAAAACAGCGTCTTCATCGGCCGGGTGAAATGCTTGAAAGGGATTAATCCGCCGTTATCCGCCTCTTATCCTATCTGACCAGTGGTAAATGCCGTTTTAAGGTTTATGCGGGTCAGGAGTCCCGCGAATTCATGAAGATCACTGTTGCCTCGGGAAAGATCGAAAAACAGAAGACCGGCGGACTGGTGCTGCCGGTCTTCGAGGACGAACAGCTCCCTCCGGCCCTGGAGCGGGTCGACCGCGCTCTCGGCGGCACGATCCGGCGCCTTCTGAAGCGGGGCGACTTCACGGCCAGGATCGGCAGCGTCACCATACTCCATCCCGACGGCAGGATCGCTGCCGAGCGTCTGCTGCTTGCCGGGCTGGGGCCGCGCACGGAATTCACGCTGAACCGCCTTCGCCAGATGGCAGGCACGGCGGCAGCCCACATGCGGGCCGCCGGCGCGCAGGACATCGCGCTGTACCATGGCGGCCTGGACCTTGATGCGGAAGAAGCCGGCCAGGCGCTCGCCGAGGGCAGCACGCTCGGCCTCTACCGGTTCCTGAAATACAAGACCAACGGAAACAATAATCACGCAAAAGAGGTGAAGCAGGTCACCCTTGTCGCCGAGACGACCGCTTCGGTCCCGGCGCTCCAGAAAGGCGTCAGGACCGGCCAGATCATTGCCTCAGCCGCAGGCGCTGTGCGCGATATGGTGAACCATCCCTCGGCGGACATGACGCCGACGGTGATGGCGTCGAAGGCGCGGGAGCTGGCGAAGAAGCATCGCATGAAGGTGCAGGTGCTGGAGCGGGCGCAGATCCGGAAGCTCGGCATGGGGGCGCTGCTGGGCGTCGCATCAGGCAGCGCGCAGCCGCCCAAGTTCATCATCGTGGAATACCGGCGAGGCGGCAAGAAGCCCTTCGTGGCCCTTGTGGGCAAGACCATCACCTTCGATTCGGGCGGCATCTCGCTTAAGCCGCCCGAGGGCATGGACCGCATGAAGGACGACATGGCCGGCGGCGCTGCCGTGCTGGGGGCGATGCAGGCGGCAGCGGAGCTGAAGCTCCCGCTCAACATCGTGGGCCTGCTTCCCGCCACGGAGAACATGCCGGGCGGCAGCGCGCTGAAGCCCGGAGATATCCTTACCACGCTGTCGGGCCAGACCATCGAGATCATCAATACCGACGCCGAAGGCAGGCTGATCCTGTCCGACGCGCTCACCTACGCCTGCAGCTACAAGCCGGCCGTGATCGTGGACATCGCCACGCTGACAGGCGCCTGCGGCGTGGCCCTGGGCAATGAGGCCATCGGCATGCTGGGCAATGATGATGCGTTCAAACAGATGCTGCGCGACGCAGGCGAGCGCACGGGCGAGCGCGTCTGGGAGCTGCCGCTCTGGAAGGAATATTGCGACCTGATCAAAAGCGACATTGCGGACATGAAGAACGCGAGCGGCCGCGCAGGCGGCGTGATCACCGCGGCCTGCCTGCTCTCCAAATTCGTGCAGAAGCACCCCTGGGTGCATCTCGACATCGCGGCGGTTGCCCTGACCGACAAGGACCGGCCCTACACGCCCAAGGGCGCCACGGGCATCGGCGCACGGCTGCTGACGCAGTTCCTGCGGGAATATGCGAAGAAACGAAGTTAAGCCGTTATGAAGTTGAGAGGATGGGAAGAGGCGGGACAAAAGGTCCGGCCCTGAACTTCTCAACTTCTGAATTCAATCATCCGAAAAAAAGCATTTAACCACGGATTAACACTGTTTTTCAAAACCTTAATCAAAAACATAAGCCACCCATTGGGTGAGATTCTTAAGTCGTCATAAGCTCTTTATTTTAGATGTTAACCGTGTTCATCCGTGGTTACAACTGCCGTTCGTAGGATCATGGACCTCCACCAGATCGAAATATTCTGCACCCTCATCAAGCTGCGGAGCTTCTCGAAGGCCGCTGACGCGCTCTATCTCACGCAGCCGACGGTGAGCGGCCACATGAAGAACCTCGAGACGGAGCTGGGCGTCAGGCTGCTCGACCGCCTTGGCAAACGCGTTGTGCCGACCGAGGAGGGCGAGGTGCTGTTCCGCTACGGCGAAAAGCTGCTGGCCCTGCGCGACCAGGCGCGGCAGGAGATCGAGCAGCTTTCGGGCCGGGTGAGCGGCACGCTCAAGATCGGCGGCAGCACCATTCCCGGCGCCTACATCCTTCCCGAGCTTATCGGCGCGTTCAAAAAGGACCATCCGCTCATCACGGTCCAGCTCCTGATCGAGGACACGGCCCTTGTTGCCGACGCGGTGCTGACCGGCGGCCTCTGCCTGGGCGTGGTGGGAGCAAAGATCGCTGATCCGAGGCTTGAGTCCCATGCGTTTTTGAAGGACGAGCTGGTGCTGGCTGTTCCGGCGGACCATGCCTGGGCGAAGAAAAAGAGCGTGTCCCTTGAAGCGCTGAAGAAGGAGTCCTTCATTCTTCGCGAGGAAGGCTCCGGCACGCGCAGGATCATGGAGGAGCGGCTCCGGAAGGAAGGGTTCTCCACGGGCGACCTGTCGGTGGTGGCGGAGGTGGGCAGCAGCGACGCGGTCCGGCAGGCGGTGAAGGCGGGCCTCGGCCTATCGATCCTGTCGGTCCGGGCCCTGAAGGACGATGTGCAGGCCGGAAGGCTCGCAATCCTCCGCATCGCTGGCATTACGCTTGACCGCAGTTTTTCCATCATCCTGCTGCGGGGCAGGAGCCGGACGCCCCTCTGCAAGGCTTTTCTCGACTTCATCAGGGCCCAGAAGCAGGCCCGCGCCCTCTGATCTTGCCGCCGTCTCTTTGGACCAAAGTCTGCCAAAAGGGACAGTCCCCCTGGAACCAAAGGGGACTGTCCCGTTTTCAACCTAATTCATCCTTTCGTGTCTCATTATGCAGATCGCACAGCACATACTTCATAATCAGACAGCAGCGGAAAGGGAGGAAGAGGTCATGAAAAAGCTATTGGCAGCAGGTTTCGCAGTCGCACTATTGTCTGTTGCGGCAGTTGCCGCGGCCCAGCCCTGGCAGGGGTGGAAGGGCAGCAACGGCTGGGGCATGCGGGGGCAGTATCACGGCATGTATGACCCGGCAAAGGCCGAGACGGTGAGCGGCGAAGTGGTCGCCGTGGAGCAGGTGACGCCCATGAGGCGCATGGGCATGGGCATCGGCCTGAAGCTGAAGGTCGGCAGCGAGACCGTCATGGTGCATCTTGGCCCCCAGTGGTACATCGAGCGGCAGGACAT
>JBBIHD010000076.1:5165-9339 GCA_037447195.1 Nitrospirota bacterium
GTGAAAGTGCAGAGGCAGGGCACGGAGTTCCTGATGGCCGCGGAAGTGAAAAAAGGCGGCGAGGTCCTGCAGCTCCGCGATGAAAAGGGGTTCCCTGTCTGGGCAGGCTGCAGGCAGGGGCCGAACCAGTAGCCACACAGGGACCAGCAGCGCGACCGCCGGCCACAAACCGGCGGTTTTTTCTTTCCCGCGCCGGTGAGCCATAAAGTTCTTGACTCTTTTCCCCGCCTCTCTACAATGGCTTCGTTTCCCGCAGATGATGGACTCAGACCCTACATACGGCGAGGCCCTGGAGCACACTGAAAAAGTGTTCGTCCAGGGATCGACGGCCAAGGCCGATGTTTTCCTGACGAACCTGCGGGGAAAGCGCTTCGTGGTGAAGGACTTCGGCCGCAAAGGCTTCTGGGAGCGGAACCTCATCGGCCGGGTGGTGATCAGCCGGGAGACCCGGGCCTACCAGGGGCTCGCGGGGATCAAGGGTCTGCCCGGCCAGGTCCTTCGGCTCACGCCCTTTGCCCTTGCCGTGGAGTATCTCGAAGCACGGGACCTCGGGTCACTTCATGCCGGAGAGATCGGCATCACCGTAGTCCGTCAACTGGAGAAGATCATCGATGCCATCCATGCCCGCGGATGGGTGCATCTTGACCTGCAGCGCCGGACGAACATCCTGATCGTGAACGGCGAGGTGCATGTCATTGACCTTGCCTCTGCTTTCCGGCCCGGCGCCGTACCGCTGCTCGGCCCTTTTTTAACGCGGCTCTTCGGCATGTTCGACCGGTTGTCTCTCATCAAGTTCAAGCGGCTCTATGCGCCCGATGCGATGACCGACAGCGACCGCCGCTGGCTGAAGGCGCGGAATTGCATCATGCCGACAAAGTGGTGATTGTCGAAAATGCGGAGTGCGGAATGAAGACTGATGCGCCGTTTTTTGATGCCGAAAACGCTCAGCAGTTACCTGCGCGATCAGATACTGCTATATAAGGAGACATTCATGGCCGTTAAGGGTACGTTACAGTACAAGTTGACGAAAGTGACCACCAAGACCGTGGCAGCGGGCATTCTCGGCATCATCCTGTTCTACGTTGCGAGGCCGGAAATCATCTGGTTCATTCCCGGCGCATTTCTCGTGGTCGGGGGCGAATGGCTCAGGCTCTGGGCAGCAGGCCACCTCCGGAAGAACAAGCAGCTCACCACCACAGGGCCCTATGCCCATGTCAAGAACCCCCTCTATATCGGCACGCTGCTGATCACCCTGGGCTACAGCGCCATGGCAAAGAACATCTACATCATGATCGCCGGGTTCGTCTGGTTCTTCATCTGGTACGCGCCCTACAAAAAGAAGCAGGAGAACGAGAAGCTCGTGAGCAGCTTTGGCGCTGCCTGGAGCGAGTATGACAAGGCCGTGCCTGACTACCTGCCCCGCCTGAGCGCCTATCCCGGCAAGGGCACGAACCGCTGGAGCTGGGACGTGGTAAAGGAAAACTCCGAGCATGAGACGGCCGTGGGGGTCTTCATCGGCTTTGCCGTGCTGGTGTACATGCTGGTCCGGTAGTCCTTTCGCCCGGATTCCTGCGGATGAATGCATAAATCCCTCCTGATCAACCTGTTCCCGGGGAAGAGCAGGGGGGATTTTTTTTGCGGGCCGCAGTCGTTATGTGGACGCTTCCATTCGTTTTGGCAGGTGCGGGCATCGGTGTGGAGAAGACCTTGACGTCCCTGCAAACATCTGCAATAAGCTGAACGGAGAATGCGCAGCCACCGGGCTGGATAGAAGAGGTTATGTACCTTCAAGATCAGAAGATCAGCGCTGTGACCCTGCGGTTCCTGGACGGGAAACTGGAGCGGGAATTCTTCGAGGACTATTTCGAGCGCACCCTGCGGTTCGTCCGGTTTGCCATCGTGAGCGCCACAGTTCTGTATGCTCTCTTCGCCATCCTCGATATCTCTGCGATCCCTGAGTCAAAAGAGGCGGCCTGGATCATCCGATTTGGGATATTCATTCCTTTCAGCATCTTCGTACTATTCTTGACGACGCTCAGGAATTACCGGCAGTTCATGCATTTCATTATGCTTGGACACGCTGTCGTGGCAGGGTTCGGCATCATCGCCATGATCGTGCTCGCCGGTCCGCCGGGAAGTTATGTCCACTATTCCGGGCTGATGCTGATCATCCTGTACATGTACACGATGATCAAACTGCGCTTCATCTACGCGACCATTGCCAGCTGGACCTTCGTGGTTGTTTACCTGCTCGCGGCGGTCTTTCTCAACCGGGCTCCCTTCAGCATCCTGATCAACAATGCCTTCTTTCTCGTATCGGCGAACCTGCTCGGCATGATCGCCTGCTACCAGATCGAGCTGTATATCAGGTCCGATTTTCTGCAGCGCCGCCGCATCCGGGAGCTGGAGCAGAAACGGCATATCCTGGAAAAGGAGAAGATCCTGAAGGACCTGCACGACGGCGTTGGCGGCATCGCCACAAGCATCGCCCTTATGGCCGAGACGGCCCAGAGCGAAGCCTCCCTCCGGGAGGTGCGCAAGGCCCTGGGCAGCATCTTTGAGCTGTCCCGTGAAAGCCTAACCGAGATCCGGGGCTTCACCCAGAGCCTCGATGTGAAGGAGATGGACTGGGACTCCTTTTCCGCGGACCTGCGCCACCTGGGCAACAACCTGCTGGAGTCGGTCGGGATCCGTTTCTGGCTCACTTCAACATGCAGCGATCCTTCGGGCAGGCCCGATACGCTGCTGTACCTGAACCTCTTTCGCATCTATAAGGAAGCGCTGGTCAATGTCATCAAACACGCTCAGGCGAAGACCGTGAACGTGACGCTCGATGTGGGGCCCG
The DNA here is from genome assembly GCA_037447195.1 of Nitrospirota bacterium. GTDB lineage: Bacteria > Nitrospirota > UBA9217 > UBA9217 > UBA9217 > GWC2-57-13. Next base: position 8,011 of record JBBIHD010000076.1, read on the forward strand.
ACCGGCTGCAGCTTCTTATCGAGGACGACGGCATCGGTATCCGGAAGGACCGGACCGGCGGCAGGGGCCTGCCGAGCATGCAGGAGCGGGCGCGCGAACTGGGCGGCGAGTTCGCCGTCCTGTCGGAGCGGGGAACGAGGATCGTCGTGACCATTCCCCTTCCGGCAAAATACCTGCCCTCAGGGATGGAAATCACTCAGCCTGCGTGATAGAATAGCCGCACTATGCGACTCGCCATTGTGGAAGACAACCCCGTGCTGCGCCAGAAACTCTCGGTGGCCCTGAACGGTGAGCCCGACATCAGCGTCGTGGGCGCCTATGGAACGGCGGAAGAGGCCCTCGGGTCCATCCGCGCCGATGCCGCTGATGTGCTGCTGGTGGACATCGGCCTGCCGGGCATGTCGGGCGTGGAATTCATCCGTCTCATGCGGGACCGCATGCCCGAGGCGGACATCATCGCCCACACCGTGCTGGAGGACCGGGAGACCGTGTTCGCCGCCATCCGCGCCGGCGCCTACGGATACGTTCTGAAAGGCGGCGGACTGGGCGAGCTCATGGCAGCCCTGCGCCAGCTTTCCCAGGGCGGCGCGCCCATGAGCCCTAAGATCGCCCGGAAGATCATACGCGAGTTCCACGAACCCGGCGCGCGGAAGGAGTCGGACGAGAGCCTGCTGAGCGCGCGGGAGCGCGAGGTGCTGCGCGAGATCGAAAAGGGCATGTCCTACAAGCAGATCGCCGATGCCTGCTCCATCAGCCCTCATACGGTGAACGCCCACGTCAAGAACATCTACAAGAAGCTCCAGGCGCGGGACCGCACCGAAGCACTCCTCATGGCCCGGAAAAAGGGCCTCCTTTGACCGTATTTCCCCCTGCAGTCTGAACGCCTCATCCCTCGAAAATACCTTGCCCCAGTGATTTACGCCGTGCCGAAGACAGTATTACTATTAGCCATAGGCATCTATCCGCGCGGTCTTTAAAGGGCATAATTAATGGAGGGGCACGTCATGAGGAAATGGATTACTGCGGCATTGATCGCAGCTACAGCGGCAATTGCGGCCTGTGGTGGGGGTGGAGGGGGCGTCGGCGGGGGGCAGACCTACACAGTAACGTACAGCGCGAATGCAGCGACGGGCGGCAGCGTACCGACCGACACGAACAGGTATGAACAGGGTCAGACCGTCACGGTGCCCGACAATACGGGCAGCCTCGTAAAAAGCGGCTATACGTTCGTGGGCTGGAATGCCCAGGCCAACGGGAGCGGAACGACCTATACAACGGGACAGACGTTCGTGATGGGGACAGCCGATGTGACCCTGTACGCGAAATGGG
>JBBIHD010000077.1:0-9303 GCA_037447195.1 Nitrospirota bacterium
AGACGCAAAAACACAAAAGCTTTGGGTTTTTATTCTGCGCGTCCTGCGCCTTTTTGCGGCTAAAATTGCTTTTCAAACATTCGCGCGGCCATGTCAGGTCTTGAAAAACAGCATAGTACATATAGGCTGAAATTGCAAGAAGATGCCGTAGAAGCCCGGAGTATTCAAACCACCTTGCTTTTATGATCCCAGTCGTGTACTGTCCGGGACGCGGGGATTCATTCATCGTACAAGTACTAGTATTAACCACGGATGAACACGGTGGGATTCTGCGGGAAAATTAGGTTTTTCGACTTAACCAGATTTAAATCCGTGTTTATCAGTGTTAATCCGTGGCAAAATGATTTTTACAGGGTTGTTTCCCCTTAAGTTCAGCAAGCAAAGGATTGTCCGGGACCATCGGAGAGGAGCTTCATGGCATTGGTAAGTCTGCAGGGGGTGAGTGTGGGCTTTGGCGGCCCGCTGCTTCTCGACAGGATCGATCTCCAGGTCGAGAGCGGGGAGCGGGTCTGCCTGGTGGGCAGGAACGGCACGGGCAAGTCCACGGTCCTGAAGGTCATCAGGGGCGAGGTGAAGGCCGAAGCGGGCGAGGTGGTGTATCAACAGGGCCTGCGGACTGCGTCGCTTGCCCAGGACGTGCCCCGGACCATCACAGGCACGGTCTTTGACGTTGTTGCCGAAGGCGTGGGCGAACAGGGGGGTCTCCTTGCAGCCTATCACCAGGTGAGCCGGCGTCTCGGTGCAGAGCACAGCGATGCCCTGCTGGCGCAGCTTGAGGACATCCAGCACCGGCTCGAGACCGCGGGCGGCTGGGAGATGCAGCAGCAGGTGGAGACCATTCTGACCCGCCTGCGGCTGCCTGCTGATGCGGCCTTTGCCGGACTTTCGGGCGGGCTGAAGCGCAGGACCCTGCTGGGCAGAGCGCTCGCCGGCGAGCCGGACCTTCTGCTGCTCGATGAGCCGACGAACCATCTGGACATCGAGACGATCGCCTGGATCGAGGAGTTCCTGCTTCAGTTCAGGGGCGCGATCCTGTTCGTGACCCATGACCGCGCGCTGCTCAGGAAGCTGGCAACGCGCATCGTGGACCTCGACCGGGGCAGGCTCACGTCCTGGCCCGGAATGTACGAGACCTACCTGGAGCGCAAACAGGCGCTGCTCGACGCCGAGGCCGTGGAGAACGCAAAGTTCGACAAGAAGCTGGCAGCCGAGGAGGCCTGGATCAGGCAGGGCATCAAGGCCAGGCGCACGAGGAACGAAGGCCGGGTGCGGGCCTTGAAGGAGTTGAGAAAGACCCGCGCTGCGCGGCGGGAGAAGATCGGCACGACCCGGATGCAGGTGCAGGAAGCAGAGCGGTCAGGCAAGCTCGTGATCGAAGCGCAGAACGCCGGCTTCGGCTACGACGGCACGCCCGTGATCACAGATCTTTCCACCACCATCCTGCGGGGCGACCGGGTGGGCATCATCGGGCCGAACGGGTCGGGCAAGACCACGCTGCTCCGGCTTCTGCTCGGCGACCTTGCGCCGCAGCAGGGCTCGGTGCGGCACGGCACGAACCTGGAGACGGTCTACCTGGACCAGCTCCGGTCCCAGCTTGACGATGAACAGACGGTCATGGACAACGTGGCCTATGGCAGCGATTTTGTGACCATCAACGACAACCGTCGCCACATTATCGGCTATCTGCAGGATTTCCTGTTCACGCCTGACCGGGCGCGCAGCCCCGTGAAGGTCCTGTCGGGCGGCGAGCGGAACCGGCTGCTGCTGGCACGGCTGTTCACGAAGCCGTCGAACGTGCTGGTCCTGGACGAGCCAACGAACGACCTGGACATGGAGACGCTGGAACTGCTCGAAGAACGGCTTATGGACTATCCCGGAACAGTGCTGCTGGTGAGCCACGACCGGGCCTTCCTGAACAACGTGGTCACGAGCACGCTCGTATTCGAAGGCGAAGGCCGCGTGAACGAGTACGCGGGAGGGTACGACGATTGGCTGTGGCAGCGGAAGCAGGAGCCGGCCGCGGCGCCGGCGGCGGCGATGAAGCAGGAACCACGCCGGCAGCAGAAAGAGAAGCCGCGGAAGCATTCATTCAAGGAGCAGAAGGAGCTGGAGGCCCTGCCGCAGCGTATCGAGCAGCTTGAAGCCGAGCAGCAGCAGGTCCGGGAACAGCTCGCTGATCCGGCCTTCTACCGCGAGAGCGGGGACAAGGTCGCCAGGGCCGCGGCGCGGCTCGATGCCCTGGAGAAGGAGCTTGCGGGCGCCTATCAGCGGTGGGAGGAGCTGGAGGGGTGAGGGCAGGCTGATAAAGCATTGACAAAAAGGCATATGTCATATATCATATATATGACAGGAGGTTGCCATGAAAAGGACCACAATATTTGCCGACGATGCCCTGATCAATGCGATGAAGGACCTTGCCCGGGAAGAGAACCGGAGCGTAGCTGAAATGGTGCGGGAAGCACTGGCGGAGTATGTTCTTCAAAAGCGAAAGAGAAAAAAGAAACTGTCCTTTGTCGGCATCGGGTCAAGCGGCAGGCGCGACATATCGAAGAAGCATGAGGAGCTTCTATGGCGCAAGTCTTCCAAGTAGATTCCGTGCTTGTCGACACGGGGATACTGTACGCCCTGGCCGACAAACAGGACGAATGGCATGCACCCGCCGTCAGCTTTGTATCGGAATTCAGGGGCAGGCTTGTTGTGCCGTCTCCCGCAGTGCCGGAAGCCTGCTACCTGTTGAACGAATATCTAGGGCAGGATGCGGAAGCCGCCTTTGTCAAAGCCCTCATAAATCGGGAGATGACGCTTGAGCATTTCAGCGTGCAGGACCTCGTTCGAGCTTCAGGCCTCATGGAAAAATATCAGGACAACAATATCGGCTTTGTTGATGCATCGACTGTCGCGATCGCGGAGCGGCTCAAAATTTGCCGGATCCTGACAACGGACCGGCGCCATTTTGGGGCGATAAAACCACAGCATTGCAACAAGTTCACGCTGCTGCCTTGAAAAGAGCCGGGTTTTGAATTGACAGTGCGCTGCTTTTCAGGAATAATCAGACCATGATCAAATTCGATACGCTTCCCCGCGACATCATGACGAAGCTTGCCAAAGCTGAGGAAGTGCTTTCCCGGGACGACAAGGTACTATTTGCCTACCTTTTCGGCGGACTTGCCGGAGGAGCCGCAGCATCGCTGTCAGACGTTGATATCGCAGTGTACCTGCGAAATGCTGACGATCTTGCGGAGTACAAGCTCAGCCTCTTCAGCCGCCTCGCCGACGCATTGGGGACGGCAGAGATCGATCTCGTTCTCCTGAATACGGCTCCCACGAGCCTGGCAGGGCGCATTCTTCAGCGAAAACGGCTGCTCGTGGACAAGGAACCGTTCCGCCGGCATACCTACGAATCAGTCACGCTCCGGGAATTTTTTGATTTTCGCATCAAAGAAGAGGCCTTCTTCAACAGGAGGTATGGGATTGGTTGATCGGGACGTCGTGCTGCGAAAGCTGGCGGATTTTGATCGGTACCGGGATGCGGTGGTGGCTTACCTGAAAGAGTTGAAAAAGTGATCGTGCCGGATGAGCCTAAAAACGGCAGTTGGGACACGGAAAAGGCGGATAAGCCCTGAAAAGGCAAATGTTTTTGTCCTGAAAAGCCTTTCACCTTGCAGGTGAGTTCTTTTTCAAGAATTAACCGTAGGTTTCTCCTGACTTTATCAGATGTTATCAGATTTTATCCGCGTCCAAATGCTCTTTATAGGATGAGAGGTTTGGTGCGTAGTCTATTGTTTTGCCCTTTCAGCTTTTAACGTCGTTAATTCTTGCTGGATTTCCTGGACGAACAGCTCCAGGTTCTTCTTATGGTCAAGCTCCTGCTCGGCAAGCTTCAGGAACATCTTGCGGGTGCCTTCATGCGCCGTGGCCTTGGCAAGGTCCATATAGAAGTGATAGGCTGCCTCTTCCTTGGGAATGGCAATGATCAAGGCCTCCATTCGCTCTTCCAGTTCTCTGATCTGCAGGTCCAATCCTTTCTTCATGGCTTCAACCCTCGAATAACAGCGTGAATAATTGAAGTAGATATGCCGCTAATGGGCACTCCCGAAAATGAGCTTGCCCCCGAGAGAACCTAAATACACGATAAGCGGCAGCAGGGAAATATTAAGAACGAGAAAGAGCACGCGCAGGCCGCCGCTCGTCATCACTATATCAGGATAAATGCCATACCAGAGCGTACAGGCAGTGCCTACGAGGAACAAAAGGGCGCCGTAACGATACTTTGTGATGAATATCCGCACCTTTGCGCCCTGGTATTTCTGCCGCCACTCGATAAGGCCTGTTGCGTAGGACAGGGGAACGGAAACGGTCGCGAGGATCATGAGGTGAAAGTAGGTGAAGAGGCACATGCTCTGTTCGTAAAAATGGGACAGGACCAGGAAGAAGACGGCCACCGGATAAAGCGCATTCGTGAAATGGACCGATATCGAATGCAGGTGGAGATCATGTGTTCCGATTTTCATTGTATCTCAGTTCCCCCCCAATACCTTAGGCAGATTAATTATCAATCCCTGTGTACCCGCCTGTGTCCGCGCAATGATGCATTTACCCGGATGTTGTCAGGGGATTGCCGCACTCTTTGCAATGCGTTTTAAGGTCGACTACTCACTGCCAGCCTCATCCTTCATGAACGCTGCCAGTTCTTCGAGGAATTCATTCGGACTCACAATACGGCAGGGAATGCCGGCCGTATACTTCGCCTTCTCAAAATGTTTCTTGTCTCCGGTCACCAGAAAGTCTGCCTTGCCTTTGACGGCGGAGGCGAGGACAGGCGTATCTTTGTCGTCGATGACGCCGTGATAGTGTGCGACTTCGGCGGGAGAAGGTAGCGGAACGATCACAAGATGCAGTTTCGGCAGGTACTCCGTATAGACCGGCAGGGCCTGGGGCGCTTTCTTTCTGATGTTCCGCTCGATCTCAATGATGTTGTACCTGCCGGTCAGTCCGACGAGAGTGGGCAATTCCAGGGTCAAGATGTCAAGAATGATGCGGGGCGCTCCCCCGCCGGAGATAAGACCGGAGAGGATCACATTGGAATCGAGAAAGGCCCTAACGGGATTTTTTGCCATAACGTTCCCGGTAAAGGGTTTCCCGTTCACGTACCAGCTCGTTCAGCAGGTCGTCCGCTTTTACTCCCGTCTCCTTCAGGATTCGTGAGATTCGTTGCCGCGCTTCATCCAGTTCGAGCCGGCGGGGTGATATGATTATCGCATCACCGAGAGGGATGAGAGAGACAATGCTTCCCTCTGCGAGGTGCTTCATCTCGCGTATCTTCTTGGGGATGGTCAACTGACCTCGTGCTTTGATCTCTGCAGTATATGGCTTGGTTGCCCCCATGCGCCTCTCCTTGCGTACTGCCCGGCGACTGATGTCGCAGGTGATTTTTCTGAATTCAGAATATCAGAAATCTGCAAATATTACAAGAGCAATAATCGGATCGCGCTTATCCATGGCGAACATGCCTTCATGTTGGCTTCGCCAGTGGCTTGCCGCACTCCTTGCAGTGCTTTCCATAAACCTGCGTGGGCCTGGAGCACTCCGGACAGGGCCTGAACTGCGCGAAGCCGCAGAAGGGGCAGGCCTGCGATGTCAATCAACGAAATTTCAGATCAAGCCTATTGCAATTCCCGCTCTTCTGCCGTATGCTCCGGACCTATGCTGCTTCTGGTCAATCCACCTGTTGCCAAACCCGGTGAGCCGCCGGCAGGCGTAGCGAAGCTTTCCGGGGCCCTTACCGCTCACGGGATCAGGCACCTGGTCCTGGACGCGAACATCGAGGGGCTTTTGTTCCTTCTGCATAAGCAGCAGGAGAGCTCCGACACCTGGACGAACCGCGCCCGCCGGAATATCGAGAAGCATCTCGCTTCTCTCAAAACGCCGGCCCTCTACGGGTCCCTGGCCCGCTACCAGCGGGCGGTCATGGACTTAAACCGTGTGCTCGAAATGTCCTCAGCAGGAAGCAATGCAACAGTCGGCCTTGCGAACTATCAGCATCAGAAGCTTTCGCCGCTCCGGACCAGCGACCTGCTGCATGCTGCCGAGCGGCCCGAAGAAAATCCCTATTATCCTTACTTTCAGCAGAGGCTGGCGCAGATCCTGGAAAAAGAGCCCATAGGGCAGGTCGGTGTTTCGCTGAACTACCTGAGCCAGGCGCTCACTGCCTTTGCAATGATCGGTTTCTTGCGGAAGTGTTTTCCTTCCGTGCGGATCATACTTGGCGGAGGGCTGGTCACGTCATGGATGCGCAGCAGGGGCCGGAACAGCCTTTTTCCGGGACTGGTGGACCGGGTGATCGCCGGGCCCGGCGAAGGAGAGCTGCTCTCGATGCTCGGCGTTGCCGGCGACGGCCGCAGGCACTGTCGCCCGTCCTACGATCTGCTTCCCCTTCAGGACTATCTTGCACCGGGTGTCGTTCTGCCCTACAGCGGATCGAGCGGATGCTGGTGGAACAAATGCTCCTTCTGCCCGGAACGGGCGGAGGGCAATCCCTATGTGCCGGCGCCGGCGGCAACGGTCGTCGACGACCTCGCGTGGCTGGCCAAAGAGATGCAGCCCGGCCTCCTGCATATCCTCGACAACTCCATGCCCCTGGAGCACATGAATGCCTTTATCGCGCAGCCGCCCGCTGCTCCCTGGTATGCCTTTGCGCGCGTGAGCAGGGAGCTTGCTGATCAGGATTTCTGCAGGGAATTGAAGCGATCGGGATGCGTCATGCTGAAGCTGGGCCTGGAATCAGGCGACCAGGATGTGCTCGATGCGATGAAGAAAGGGCTGGAGTTGGAGACGGCGTCAAAGGCATTGCGCGCGCTCAAGAAGGCGAGCATTGCCGCCTATGTCTATTTGATCTTCGGCACGCCCGCGGAGTCGCGCAAGGCCGCGGGCAGGACACTGGCATTCACTGCCGCGAACAGCGATGCCATCGGCTTTCTGAACCTCGCCATATTTAATATGCCCGCCTATGGAGACGAAGCAACGCAGTTCGGGACGCAGCAGTTCTATGAAGGGGACCTGTCGCTCTATACGGACTTCCGGCATCCGCAAGGGTGGGACCGGAAACTGGTCCGGCAGTTCCTGGAAGCGGAATTCAAGCGGCACCCTGCCATCAGCCCCATTGTGAAGCGTGACCCGCCGTTCTTTGGATCGAACCATGCGCCCTTTTTCGTGATGGAGCAGGGGTGAGCGGCGGAACCGGTCCACTCCACAGAAGTCGCCGGAATCAGGCATCCAGTTGATACACAAGGGTAAGATAGTTGTGTTCGCCATGGCTGATCTCATCGATGCCGATCAGCCTGATGCTGCCCAGGGGGCGATGGGCAATTCGGGGCTGGACATTCTCTTGGGCCTGTAGTAAAGTTCTGCATTACTTGCCCTGTTAGAGATTTGCGTGTGTTATCAAGGGCATTGCCTGTTCGTTGATCTGCTTGGCCCGCTCAGCCAGTCGAGACAGTCAGGTATGATATTTCTTTCCAGGACTTGACATGGTTGCGCGAATGTTTGAAAAGCAATTTAGGCCGCAAAAAGGCGCAAGAAGCGCAGAATAAAAATCTAACAGGTTGTTGAAAAAGGCCACTTATGCGTCATTGCGAGGAGCATAAGCGACGAAGCAATCTCGTATTTGTTTGAAATTCTTAACTACGAGTTTGCTTCGCGGCGTTTATCCCGACTTGTCGGGGATCGCAAAGACCCCAAAAATAGTTTTTCAACAGCCTGCTAAAGCTTTTTTGTTTTTCTTGCGTCTTTTGCGCATCTTTGCGGCAAAACCTCTTTTGGTATTTTGGTTGCGGCTGGAGGCCGCGCTATGATCTCTAACGGGGTAAATCGAAAGGGGGAAACTACCTGAGTCACCCCGTTTGAGCTTGCATAGCGTGGATTGGGAACACAGTGCGGCAGGAGAGCGGAACACTTGAGCTGCAGAGCGCCGGAATGGACAAGCTCTAATCGGGGTGGAAGACGACCGGGCAGTCCCGCATCTCTCGCCTGAAGAACTAAAGAAATCGCACGCGGAGCGATTAATTATCGTAGCCTGGGTCGGTATTCGGAGAGTCGAATTGCCTGAAATGATTGTTAACGGTATCAACCATGAAACTCACCGATAACGAAAAACGCGAAATCCTGAAGCTCATCGAAGCGGACAAGCCGCTGCCGGACAAATATCGCTTTCTTCTGTTCGACGATAAGCGGGAAGTGGAGCTTGTCTGGAACGGGAAGACGAACGAGGTGTGCAATATCGCGCTGCCGTTCCAGGTGATCGAACAGGTGGACGAGCCGCGGGCGGAGAAGCCGGAAGATAGTAAGGCTCAGGGATCGCTCTTTGATGAACGCGGGCGGCAGAAAGCCGGCTGGACGAACAAACTGATCTGGGGCGACAACAAGCTGATACTCTCGTCGCTGAAGAACGGTCCCATGCGCGAGGAGATCGAGAAAAACGGCGGGATCAAGCTTATCTATATCGATCCACCTTTCGACGTTGGCGCGGATTTCTCGATGGATATTGAAATCGGCGATGAGACGTTTACGAAAAAACCGAACGTGCTCGAAGAGCTTGCCTATCGCGATACTTGGGGCAAGGGCGCGGATAGCTTTATTGCAATGATCTACGAGCGGTTGGCATTGATGCGGGATTTGCTGGCCGAGGATGGCAGCATCTATGTGCATTGCGATTGGAGACTAAATAGTTTTTTGAGAATTATCCTCTCTGAAATATTTGGCAAAGAGCAATATCGAAATAGCATAACTTGGCAAAAAATCCGCTCTTCCAAAGGTCAAGCAGTTTCATTTGGAAATGTTGGCGATACAATCTTGTTTTATGCTAAGTCAGAACATGCCCTATTCAATAAAACGTATTCTGCTCACTCTCAAGAAAGAATTGATACGCATTATTCGCAAGTAGAAGAGACTACCGGTAGGCGGTATATGCTGGATAATTTTTCACAAGACGGACAGGGTGAACCCCGTAAATTTGGCAATCAAATTATTGAGCCTCCGCCAGGCAAGCATTGGATTTGGTCTCAGGAAAGGATAAATACCGCGTTCAAAGAGGGAAGAATCGTAATCACCTCAGGCGGAAAACCACGCGTTAAAAGATACTTGGACGAATCCAAGGGAAACCCAGTTGAAGACATTTGGGTTGATATTGCTCCGCTAAACTCACAATCTACGCAGCGTATTGATTATCCGACTCAAAAACCCGAAGCTCTACTCGAACGCATAATCAACGCATCGTCAAATGAAAATGATATCGTTTCTGACTTCTTC
>JBBIHD010000078.1:0-9289 GCA_037447195.1 Nitrospirota bacterium
TGGAGGCAGGATGAAAGCAGAAAATCGGCTTGAAAAAAGGACTGCCGCTGCTGCGTACTGCCCTTGCCGCTTCCACCGTCATTCGTCGCATCAAAAACAGGGCAGTACTCGAAACAGAAGCCACAGTGGCTGCATCGATCCTTCAATTCATCCTGATGGAGCCTGATATCGGTCATGGTGAGTCTCCTATTCTGCTCGTCCGGCCGATGAAGACGATGCGGTCCAATTCCAGGCGGTCTTTAGGCCTGATCGCATTTTTTACTCCGGACACAGCACTCTGCATTGTATCATCGTCTCTGCCCGATGATCACCAGCGCAACCCCGGCCACGATGATCGCCATTGCCGCAACGCCGATCATCGTTATTCTCTCTCCCAGTACCCATATACCGAGCAGCACCGCGATCACGGGGTTCACGTAGGCATAGCTCGTGGCAAGGGCCGGCCGCACCCTGCCAAGCAGGTAGACGTAGGACGTGAATCCCACGAGGGAGCCGAACACGCCAAGATAGAGCACCGCAGCTACGGACTGCCACGAGGGCATAGCTGTTATACGCTCGCCGATCAGTAAGCTCACGACAAGAACAACAGCGCCCCCCGTGACCATCTGGGCGGCGCCTGCCATCATCCCTTTCGGGAGCGGGAGGTTCTGGCTCCAGGCCGAGCCGAAGGCCCAGGACATGGCGGCTAGCACCAGTGCGGCCGCACCCCAGGGGCTCGCCCTGAGATCACCTTCGAAGTTCAGCACCACGATCCCTCCGAGCCCGACGAGCAGCCCGGCCCATTCCCATGCGTTCGGCCATCGCTTCCATATTCCTGCGAACAGCACGGTCCAGAGCGGCGTAGTCGCGATCACGAGGGCGGCCATGCCTGACGAGACCCATTGCTCGGCCCAGGCCACGCCCGCGCTGCCGCCCAGCATCAGGAACGTGCCGATCACCGTTGACCAGAGCCACTGCCTGGCCGTTGGATGGGGCGCGCCCTTTGCCCAAAGCACCAGATAGAACCCGATGCCGAAGAGGAAGAAGCGGATGCCCATCATGAAGAGCGGCGGCAGCCCTTCAAGGGCGAACTTGATGGCCAGATAGGTCGAACCCCAGGCGAGATAGACCGACGCAAGGGCGATGATGACGCCTGATCTGGAGGGCTCCGGGGCAGCAACGGTGTTTTTGATCGTTCCTTCGTCCATGAATCAGGTCCCTTTGATGCGGCCATGGGAGGGCCGGAAAAACAAAAAAGCCACGATACCGGGGGTACCGTGGCTTTCAGGATGATCTGTTCTTGAAAAAAAGTTACAACGATCCCCCCTCAGCCACGGCTGCTGCGCGCCATGCTGCTTTCATAGTAGCCTTGACCATGACCGTGAGTGAGGTGAACATGGATTGAATATAGAGAAACGGGGATGATGTGTCAAGGGATTATTTTGCAACTTCCTGAGAGCGTCTGCGGTTCCGTTCAATCAATCCTTGTCCAGGATTAAATCTACGATGGTCTTCTTCGGTTGGCAAAAGAGTTTTTTGACCTTCCCGCGGAACTCATCGGCACTCATGCGTTCCTCGTGCGTTCCGACCATGATCCTGATCTTCGGGAAGGCCTCCTCCAGGGCCTGCCTGTACTTTTCCCGGAAGGGGCAGAGGGCCTTGACGCAATAGGTGAGATGGATCGCGTCAACGCGGAACTCCGTGAGCGCACGCACGCGCTGGAGCAGCTTTTCCGGTCCGATCACTGTGGGACAGCCCGTGCAATTGATGATCCCGACGAGCTGGAGCGGCTCTTCTTTCGGATAATCGGCGAAGGCACCCTGCCGTTTGCGCAGGTCAGCCAGGCAGCTTACTGAGGAGCATCCCAGGTCCTGGGTCGCGTTCGAGCAGGTGAGAATACCGATGCGGGCCATGGTGATACCTCCCTTTATTACTTCTATCGCGGACAAACCGGAACCAAAAGGCCTTTCTCGCAGAGCACGCAGGGGAAAGCTAAAACAGGGCGGTCTCTCGTAAAGCTCGCAAAGTCAGAGAGTGCGCGGAGATTTAAGGCCGATCAATGCGTGCAATTCCCCTCACCCCGTCCCTCTCCCCGAAGGGGCGAGGGGGCTATTTGTTTTTCCTTTCCCATCATGGGGAGAGGATTAAGGCGAGGGGTGCTTTTGTGAGGTACTCAGATTTCGCTTTCTCGTGCTCTCCGTGCCTCCGTGGTTGTCTTTTCGATCAGAACAGCCCCATCTGAGCGTCCTCCTCGTGCTTCTTCTTCCGGTCCGGCATGATATGCGACACCATAAGGTCCGCCGGTATCTCGCCGAGGAAGGGCGAAGGCGCGGGCGCGAGGCGCTGGCCATAAAGAAAGCTGCTGCGGGCATGGAGCAGGAACAGCTCGTCCTTTGCCCTCGTCATGCCCACGTAAAAGAGCCTTCGTTCCTCTTCCAGGTCGCAGTCTTCCCGCATCAGACTGTAGGGAGCAAGACCGTCCTCGGCGCCGGCAATGAAGACCACCCGGAACTCCAGCCCCTTTGCCATGTGCATGGTCATGAGCGCCACAACGTCGGCGCGGGGGTCGTATTGGTCCGCAGGCGCGAGCAGTTGTTCCGCGTCCCCATGCGCCGGACCGTCTGCATCCTCTTCGCCGATGACGGACCTGAGATAAGCGATCATCTCGTCGTGGTCCCTTTTTTGACGGGTCCCTTTCCTGCCTATGATCTGGCAGGGGATGCCTGCCGAATGAAGCGCCTCTTCGATCGCCTTTGCCTGGGCATTGGTCCGGTAGACAACAGCGAAATCGGAGAACCCGAACGATCCATCCTGGTCGCCCGTGCCTGCTCCGGTATAGATGCGATAGTGGCTCGTGCCGCCCATGCGGCCTTCGATCTCCCGGGCAATGGCGGCAGCCTCGGCCTGTTCATCAGGCGCGGACAGTACCGTGAGCTTCGCACCCTGCTCCCTGACGGCCCTGGCGGTCTTATCCAGCCGCGCCTTGTTGTTCTTTATCATGTGCGAGGCTGCATTGACAATGGACCCCGCGGAACGGTAGTTTTCGGTCAGCGTTATCCTGCGCGCTTTCGGGTAGTCCTGCTCAAAGTCAAGGAAGTTCTGCAGATCGGAACCGCGGAAGGCGTAGATGGCCTGGTCCGGGTCTCCCACGGCGCAGAGGCCTTCACCGCTGCCTGCGAGCAGCCGGATGAGGCGGTACTGGATGGGATTGATGTCCTGGTATTCATCGACGATCAGATGGCGGGACCGGCCCCGGTATCGTTCGAGCACGGCAGGATCAGCCAGCAGCTCCAGAGGCTTCAGGATGAGATCGTCAAAATCGAAGGCCTTCCGTTCCTGAAGGATCGCCTGATATCGCACCATCAGCCTGAGCGTTTCTTCATCCGCTTCTTCAACGCCGTTCTTGATCCGCGATATCCGCTCAGCAGCAGCCCGCGCTGTACGGCCCGCATTCCCGGCGAGAGGCTTCAGCAGCTCGATCTGCTCATCCCGGCCGATAAGGGTGAAGTCGCGCCCCAGGTTCTCGCGAAGGATCCTGAGGCCCAGCAGGTGAAAGGTTCCGATGAAGAGGTCATCGGCCGGCGTGCCCAGAAGCGACAGGGTCCGCTCGCGCATCTCCCGGGCAGCGCGGTTCGTGAAGGTGACGGCGAGGATGTGTGCAGGCTGCACGCCCTGATGCACGAGCCAGGCGATGCGCCGCACGATGGTATGGGTCTTGCCCGTGCCCGGACCAGCCACGACAAGGAGGGGCCCCGCGTCCGAGGAGACAGCCAGTTTCTGGGCCTCGTTCAGGCCTTGTAGTATATCGTCTGCAGTCATCCTAAAGAAAAGCCATTTCACCACTGAGCCACTGAGTACACGGAGGAAACCTGATCGCTCGTCAGGATTTCGGTTCTTTGCTCAAACCGTGTTCATCAGTGGTTACAACTGACTTGTACAGTTCCATGGACCTTTGGCGCTGATCTGCTGTTCCCCGGATGAAACGCTGTTTCTGGAGCAGGATACGGTCTTTTTCTCACGCGACTATAGCACATCAAGGCGGTCAAAGCAAAGTCGCAGGGAGTGCCAACCGCGCTGGGGGTCGCGGGGAGGGCATTTCGCTGTTGCAGGGGGAAGGTTGGCGTCGTATAATGGTTCCTGTCGGGGTCAGTCTACGAGGAGGAATGCACCATGTCAGATATCGAGATAAAGATCAAGGAAGCGCCGACGTGCCCGCACTGCAAAGCGCTTATGGAGAAGTTCGATGCGCGCCACCTGGACTGGGGAACGCATTTTCTGTGGGTCTGTTTCAACAATGAATGCAGCATGTTCGTCAAAGGCTGGAAGCATATGGAGGACACGGTGGGCCAGAAGGCATCCTACCGGTATATGATCGCGCCCGACAACGGCCAGAACTATGCCCTGCCCTGGTTCGGCCTGGACTATATTCTGAAGAAGGCCGGTCTTGAGCAGCAGTGCGTGCCTTCATCGGAAGAGGAGTAGGAGATTCAGGGAGCAGGGATCAGCGTTTAGCCGTGAGTGATCAGGCATCAGCTGTCTGCTGAAAACTGACTACTGATTGCTGTCTCCTGTCTACCACATACTGTCTACTGTTTACTGTCTTGCTTCTGCTCATCCTCCTCGGACTGATCCAGCATCTTCTCCACTGCCACGGCGCAGACCTTGAACTCCGGTATCTTGACCGTGGGGTCAAGGGCGTCGATGGTGACCACGTTCGCCGCGGCCTCGCGGTAGTGCATGGGAATGAAGACCGTGCCTTCGGCAACGCGCTTTGATATACGCGCCCTGATCTCCAGGGCGCCCCGCCGTGACCGCACCCTGATCATATCGCCGTTCCCGATCGCCATCCGTTTTCCGTCCGCTCCGTTCATTTCCACATAGGCTTCGCCTGCGTGCGCTTCAATGGACTTGACGCGCCGCGTCATGGACCCCGAATGGTACTGGAACAGGTTCCTGCCCGTGGTCAGCACAAAGGGATAGTCATCGTTCACTGCTTCAGCGGGCGGCGTAAAGGGCACGGGGACAAAGGGGACCCTGCCTTTCGGGAACCCGTCCTTGTACAGGAACTCGGTCCCCCGATGGTCCGCCGTGGGGCAGGGCCAGGCCAGGCCGTTCTTTCCGATCCGGTCGTAGGTCATCCCTGCCAGGGCAGGCCAGAGCCTTCCGAATTCCTGCAGCACCTGCTCGGGCGAATCATACTTCATCGGATATCCCATGGCGCGGGAAAGGTGCCTGATCACCGTCAGGTCGTCTCGGGCCCGGGGCGGAGGGTCAACGGCCCTGCGCACGCGCTGCACCCGGCGCTCCGTGTTGGTGAAGGTGCCGTCCTTCTCAAAAGAGCAGGCGGCCGGCAGGATCACGTCGGCCAGGTGCGCTGTTTCGGTCATGAAGATGTCCTGGACCACGAGGAATTCAAGGCTGTTCAGGGCCTTGATGGTATGGTGCATGTTCGGATCGGTGATGACCGGGTTTTCGCCCATGATGTACAGCGCCTTGAGCGATCCGTCCAGGGCCGCGTTCATCATCTCCGTGGCCGTGAGCCCGGGCCTGGGCGACAGGGGCACGCCCCAGGCCTTCTCGAATTTCTGCCTGATCTCCTTGTCGTCCACCTTCTGATATCCGGGATAGACGTTCGGCAGGCAGGCCGCGTCCGACGCGCCCTGCACATTGTTCTGGCCCCGCAGGGGGTTCACGCCGGTGCATTCCCGGCCGATGTTGCCGGTCAGCGTCGCCAGGTTCGCGATGGCGCGCACATTGTCCGTGCCGCAGGCGTGCTGGGTGATGCCCATGGTATAGAAGATGCCTGCCTTGCGGGAAGCCCCGTAGAGCCGGGCCGCCGCGATGATCTGCTCTTTCGGCACGCCGCTGATCCCCTCGGCCGCCGCGGGCGTGAAGCCGGCGATCGACCGCTTCCAGGCATCGTAGCCTTCGGTCTTTTCGCGGATGAACTCATCGTTCTGCAGTCCCTCCTGCGCGATCACATGGGCCATGCCGTTCAGCAGCGCGATGTCCGTGCCGGGCCGCATCCTGAGGAACAGCTCGGCGAACTTGACCATGGGCACGCTGCGGGGATCGGCCACGATGATCTTCGCCCCGTTGCGATGGGCCTTGATCATCCGGTTCGCGATGACGGGGTGGGTCTCCTTGGTGTTCGAGCCGATGATGTAGATGACCTCCATGCCCTCGATCTCGCGGATCGAGTTGGTCATGGCCCCGGAGCCGAAGATGGCGGCCAGACCGGCCACCGTGGGGGAATGTCAGAGCCGCGCGCAGTGGTCCACGTTGTTCGTTCCCACGGCGGCGCGCATGAACTTCTGGAAGAGGTAGTTCTCCTCGTTCGTGCACCGCGCTGACGAAAGGCCGCCGATGGCGTCGGCACCATACTTCTTTTTGATGGCCTGGAGCTTTCCCGCTGCATAGGCAACGGCCTCATCCCAGGTCACGGCCTCGAACTGCACGTCCCGCCTGATCAACGGCTTCGTGAGCCGTTCCGGGCTGTTCACGAACTGGTAGCCGAAGCGGCCCTTGACGCAGAGCCATCCCTCGTTCCAGGTGTCCGGCTTCGAGGTGATCCGGATGATCTCGTTCTGCTTCACCTGGGCGGTGATGTTGCATCCCGTGCCGCAGTAGGGGCAGATCGTGTCGACCTGCGCGATGTCCCGGTAGCGGCCTTTCCGGGCCCAGGGTTTGCCCCGCAGCGCGCCGGTGGGGCAGACGGAAATGCACTGGCCGCAGAATTCGCAGTCCAGGTCCTCTTCGTAGGCCGTGGCGATCTTCGACGCGAACCCCCGGTACCCGAAGTCGATGGCGTCAACGCCCTGCACTTCGCTGCAGACCTTGACGCACCTGCCGCAGAGGATGCATTTGGCCAGGTCCCGGTCGATAAAGGGATTGCCGTCGCGCTCGGTGTAGAAGCGTTTTTCACCTGCGTACTCGACGCCCTGCACGCCGTAGGCGTAGGCCAGTTCCTGGAGGTCGCAGTCGCCCGTGGCCTCGCAGGTCATGCAGTCGTTGGGATGGTCCGAAATGATCAGCTCCAGCACCAGCTTGCGCAGAGCCTCGATCTCGGGCGTTGCTGTGGTGACGACCATGCCGTCGGCAGCCGGCGTGGTGCAGGAGGTCATGGGCCGGGGAATGCCCGCGATCTCGACGATGCACATCCTGCAGCCGCCCGAAGCGGTCAGCTTGCGGTGGTTGCAGAGCGTAGGGATGGGGATGCCGTGCATCCGCGCGGCCTCCAGCACCGTCGTATTCTCCGGCACGCTGATCTCCCGGTCGTTTATGGTGAGCCGTATCATAAAAACCTCAGGAATCTAATCCGCAAAGTGTGCCATTGGAAATTGCAAATTTATGAAGAAACGACTGACGACTCTCCTCATTGATCCCAGGTCCTGCACCCCACTTGTCACTTGTCCCTTGTCTCTCCCGATGTGTCAATCTATGCCTTGTTCCGTGTCCATCCGTGTAAATCCGTGTCCAAATAGCTAGACAGGGACAGTCCCTTTTCCTCACTCCCGGTCCACCGCCCCGAACCTGCACACCTCGAAGCAGGCGCCGCAGTGAATGCATTTGGCCGGATCAATCTCATGAGGCGTCTTCTTCGCGCCGGTCACGGCCCCGGCCGGGCAGGCCTTCAGACAAAGGCCGCAGGCCTTGCACAGTTCCTTGTTGACGGAATAGGTCAGGAGCGCCTTGCAGACCTTTGCGGGGCACTTCTTGTCCCTGATGTGCGCTTCGAACTCGCCGCGGAAGTGCCGGATCGTGCTGAGCACGGGGTTCGGAGCTGTCTGGCCCAGGCCGCAGAGCGATGTTGCCTTTATCCCTTTGCCGAGCGTTTCGAGCTTCTCGATATCGCTTATTCTTCCCTGGCCCTTCGTGATGCGCTCCAGCACCTCGAGGAGCCGCTTGGTGCCCACGCGGCAGGGGACGCACTTGCCGCAGGATTCTGCCTGGGTGAACTGGACAAAATACTTCGCCATGTTCACCATGCAGTCTTCGGAATCCAGCACGATCATGCCGCCTGAGCCCATGATGGAGCCGGCCTTCGCCAGGGACTCGTAATCAACGCTCAGGTCGAGCATGTCCGCGGGAATGCAGCCTCCCGAGGGGCCTCCGGTCTGGACGGCCTTGAGCGGGTTGTCCTTTTCAATGCCGCCGCCGATATCCTCGATGATCTCGCGCAGGGTAATGCCCATGGGGACCTCGATGAGGCCTGGGTTCCTGATCTTGCCGGTGAGCGCGAAGACCTTGGTGCCCCTGGACCGTTCGGTCCCATAGGAGGAGTACCAGGCGCAGCCCTTCCTGATGATGGCGGGGACATTGGCAAGCGTCTCGACGTTGTTGATGATCGTGGGGCGCTGCCACAGCCCCTTGCTGACGGGAAAGGGCGGCTTGGGCCGGGGCATCCCCCGCTGGCCTTCAACGGACGCGATGAGCGCCGTTTCCTCGCCGCAGACAAAGGCGCCGGCTCCCAGCTTCATCTTGATCTCGAAATCCAGGCCGGACCCGAAGATCCCTTTTCCCAGGAAGCCCCGTTCCCGGGCCTGCACCAGGGCGCGCTGCAGCCGCTCCACTGCTAGGGGGTATTCGGCGCGGATATACACATAGCCCTGGGAGGCGCCTACGGCATAGGCGCCGATCAGCATGCCTTCGATCACGGCGTGGGGATTGCCCTCGATCACGGCGCGGTCCATGAAGGCGCCGGGGTCGCCCTCATCGGCGTTGCAGACGATATACTTGATGTCGCCCTTCGCCTTTCGCCCGATCTCCCACTTGAGGCCCGTGGGAAAGCCCGCGCCGCCGCGGCCCCGCAGGCCGGACAGGGTGATCTCTTCGATGACCTCGTCGGGCTTCATGGTCGTGATCGCTTCCCGCGCCCCTTCATAGCCTTCGGCGGCGCAGTAGGCGTCGATGTCCTCGGGATCAATGCGGCCGCAGTCGGCCAGCACGATCTTGACCTGCTTTGCATGGAACCGGTGATAGTCGTCGGCCACGAGCCATTCTGCCACAGGCCGGTGCTGCTGGATGTGCTCCTTCACGATCCGGGGCACCATGTCAGGCTTGACGAACTGATAGGTGGCCTTGTCATCCCCGATAAGGACATCAACGAGCACGTCCTTTGCGCAGAGGCCGCGGCAGCCCACCTGCTGCGACAAGCACCGCTCGCGGACCTGCGCGGGACTGTTCGCATCAGCGAGCTCGCGGCGGAAGGCCTCGAGCACTTCCGCGCCGCCCGAGGCGATGCCGCCGGTGCCCATGCATACCCTTACTATGGCGCTATTCGTCGGCATGATCGTCCTTTTTCAATGCC
>JBBIHD010000079.1:0-4667 GCA_037447195.1 Nitrospirota bacterium
TCCGAAAGCTTGCGGATCACCGACCAGACGGGTTCTTCTGGCTGCGCCGGTTCCAGCGGGAGGAAGAAGCGCACCATGGGAGTCTGGCCGCCCTTCTTCGCTTGTCTCCAGTCCGCCTTCACGAGCTTGAACGCCTTGGAGCGGGAGCCGACTTCCTTTGCAATGCGGTTGACCTCGTCGTCGAACACGTCGCACAGCCGCTTCGTGAAGATGAGCGGAAGGATGTAGTCCTTGTACTTCGGCGCGTCCTTTGCCCCGCGGATGGAGCAGGCTGCGTCCCAGATCCAGGATTCGAGCGATTTGCCGTTTGGCTGGGTTAGTCCGCTTTTGCCGGCGCCCTTTTCCACAGGCCTTGCCGCCCGGGCTTTCCCTGCTGACGCTTTTGGATGCGTCTTTTTCATTGCCTTCTTCTGTCGTGCCATCCTGCTCCTGTCTCATGCTGAACCATGCAAAAAACCATGCAACAAGCTTCTCCGAAATAACAAACCTCAAGGATCAGGCTGAACCTTGACACTTCCTTCACTCCGGCGTTGAAACGGGACACTGATCGAAAAATGACGCACTTCTCAAAAAACAGCCGTCTACCCTGTAAAGAGCGGAATTCGACTATGTAGCTTGTATGTGATTGATACTATGTTAGAAACGGGGAAAAGGCAAGAAGGTTTTTCGAGTATGGAATGAAGAAACACGCATGAAGGATCTCAGATCAAGAATCAAAAAAACCTCTCGCCCGGCACTCTGCAGCGCGTCATGAAAGAAATGAGCTGCGCGCTATATCCGGTTCGACTTCATGCTGAGGCCGGCGGTAAGGGTGAGCCGCATAGCATCTTCAAGGGACATGTCCACGGGCTGCACCGATGAACGGGGCACGATAACCATATATCCCCCGATCTGGTAGCTGAAGGGCAGATAGACCGTCACCGTGCCGGGGGCATTGATGCCCTCCGGCAGCGACGTGAGATCTCCGCGCGTCACAAAGCCGATCAGTTTCATGTCCGTGCCGCCGAGCTGAACAGAGACCACCTGTTGAAGGCCGGAAAGCTTCGGTTCGGCGAGAAAGCTGAAAAAATCACGCAGCGGGCCGTACACGGTCTTGACGACCGGCAGCCGGTAGAGAAGCGCCTCACCCCAGGAAAAGAGCTTCTGCACCACCAGGGTCCGCATCAGCAGGCCGACCAGGAAGACGATCACCACAAAGAATGCCATGCCCAGCCCCGGCCAGTAGAGCTTTTCCGGAACAACCGCCCGGATCGCGTCGCCGAGCACAGACTCGGTGGCCACGGCAAGCCAGGCGAGCAGATAGAATGTCGCGGCAACGGGAATGATGGTCACAAGGCCGGTCAGGAACGTTCGGGTGATATATTTCATCTCCATCCTTTCGGGATCCGGGATGCGCGAAAGACGGCGCGGAACGCAAAAGGCCGATCTACCTGTTCAGCAGCTTCGCCGCTTCCTTGGCGTGATAGGTGAGGATGAGGTCCGCGCCGGCGCGCTTGATGGACGTGAGCACCTCCAGCATGACGCGCTCGCCGTCGATCCAGCCCATCTTGGCCCCCGCCTTCACCATGGAGAACTCGCCGCTCACGTTGTAGGCGGCCACGGGAAGGTCGAAGCGCTCCCGGATGCGGTAGATGATGTCGAGATAGGACAGGGCGGGCTTGACCATCACGATGTCGGCGCCTTCCTGGATGTCCAGGGCAACTTCGCGCAGGGCCTCGCGGCTGTTGGGAGGGTCCATCTGGTAGGAGCGGCGGTCGCCGAACTGGGGCGTTGACTCGGCGGCCTCGCGGAAGGGCCCGTAGAAGCTCGATGCGTACTTTGCGGCATAGGCCATGATCGGGACATTCGTGTGGCCTTCCGCGTCGAGGGCCCTGCGGATGGCCGCCACCCGGCCGTCCATCATGTCCGAGGGCGCCACCATGTCAGCGCCGGCCTTGGCGTGGGAGACCGCCTCTTTGGCGAGCAATTCCAGTGTCGCGTCGTTCTTGACGTGCCCGTGCTCGACCACACCGCAGTGGCCGTGGCTCGTATATTCGCAGAGGCAGACGTCGGTGATCACCACGAGGTCCGGAATATTGCTCTTGATGGCGCGGATGGCGCGCTGCACAATGCCGTCATCGGCATAGGCTTCGCAGCCAAGCTCGTCCTTTTTCTCGGGAATGCCGAAGAGGATCACGGCGGGAACGCCCAGGCGATGGGCCTCCTCGCAGTCCTTGACGAGATGGTCCAGGGACTGCTGGAAGTTTCCGGGCATGGAGGATATCTCTTTCCTGACGTCCTTGCCGTGGGTCACAAAGAGCGGGTAGATGAAATCGGCCGGCGAAAGCGTCGTCTCCCGGACCATGCGCCGGATCGCGTCGGTGGACCGCAGCCTTCGCGGACGGATATCAGGAAATCCCATGATAACCCCCAAAGAAAATATTTGGACGCAGATTAACGCAGAAAAGACGGATAGAAATCAGGGTTCAGATGTTAATTCCCGTTCGTAAGCGGCAATTCATTCCGCACTCCGCGATCCGAATTCCGCACTCAAATTACCCGCAGCCGCACCCGCCGCCGCTTCCATGGCCGTGGCCGCCGCCGGAACCGCAGCCTCCGCCTGACGACTCGGGGCCGCATCCGCAGCCGCCGCCGGACTGCTTGCTCCCCTTGGGGAAGTTCAGTATGAACCCCTCTCCACGCTCGTCGCTCATAAAGGCCAGTTCAACGCCTTCCAGCGCTTTGGCAGTTGTCGCGTCAACATAGAGCTTGGCGCCGTTCTTCTCTATGACCGTATCGCCCGTGCCGGCCTTCTCGTCCAGCATGATCTCGTACTGGGAGCCGCCGCAGCATCCGCCGCCGCCGGCCACAATGCGAAGGCCGTGGTTCGGAAGGCCCTCGACCTTCATGATCTCTTTGATCTTATCTGCTGCAACGTCTGAAATGGTTATCATCGCTTCTCCTTTACCTGCTGTTTACCACTGAGACACGAAGGCACGAAGAAAGAACCCTGGTGTCTCCGTGATGACAGCTCATCGTCTTTTCGCGAAATACTCCACCATCGCGTCGACCATGGCCGGGATGGTGTACTCCTTTGGCATGATGTCCAGCTTCATGCCGTACTCGCCGGCCGTCGTGGCAGTCACCGGACCGATGCAGGCGACGGCCACGCCGTTCATAAGTTCTTTATACTCGCTCTGTCCCAGCATTTCAACAAAATTGTGGACCGTTGATGAACTGGTGAAGGTCACGGCTGATATCTTCTTCTCGCGGAAGAGCCGCCGCACGCGCTCCACGTCCGTCGATGGCTTCACGTTCTCGTAGGCCGTGGCCACGGTCACCTGGGCGCCGAGCTCCCGCAGCTTGTCGGGGATCAGTTCGCGGGCCTTTTTCGCCCGGGGGACCAGGAACCGCAGGCCCTTAACGTCGGCGCCGCCGAAGGCATCGACAACTCCCTCGGCCTTGAACTCGGCAGGCACCAGGTCGGCGCGGAGGCTGAACTGCTCCAGGGCCTCGGCTGTCTTGGGGCCAACGGCGCAGAGCTTCGCGTCCTTCAACTGCCGCACGTCCCTGCCCCGCTCCCGGAGGCGCTGCATGAAGAACCGGACCGCGTTGGCGCTCGTGAAGATGACCCAGTGGTAGCTCTCGAGGCCGTCGATGGCCGCGTCCATTTCGGCCCAGCTCGACGGCGGCACCACGTCGATGGAGGGAAACTCAATGGTCTTGGCCCCGCGGTCGATCAGCATCTCGGCAAAGACGCTTGCCTGGTCGCGGGACCGCGTGACCACCACGCGCCTGCCGAAGAGCGGCTTGGTCTCGAACCAGTTGAGCTTGTCGCGAAGCTTCACCACCTCGCCGACGATAATGATGGCCGGCGGACCGAGCTGCGCCTCCCGCACCTTCGGCACGATGTCCTGCAGCGTGCCGGTCACGACCTTCTGGTCCGTGCGCGTGCCCCACTGGATCAGGGCCACCGGGCACTGGGGCGGCCTGCCGTGGGCAATGAGGTTGTCCACGATGTTCTGCAGGTTTTTCATGCCCATGAAGAACACGAGGGTCCCGATGCCCGTGGAGATGCGGTCCCAGTGCACCTTCGAGGCTTCCTTGGTGGGGTCCTCATGGCCCGTGACAAAGGCCACGCTGGCCGTGAAGTCGCGGTGCGTGAGCGGGATGCCTGCGTAGGTCGGCACGGCTGTTGCCGCCGTGACGCCGGGAACGATCTCGAAGGGTACGTTGTTCTCTACCAGGACCTCGGCTTCCTCGCCGCCCCGGCCGAAGATGAAGGGGTCCCCGCCCTTGAGCCGGGCAACGATCTTGCCTTCCTTTGCCTTCTTCACGATGAGGATGCTGATCTCGTCCTGGGGCAGCGTGTGCCTGCCGCCCTGCTTGCCCACGTAGAGCAGCTCCGCGTCGGGCTTGCGCTGCTCCAGCAGGCGGTCATTGGCGAGATAATCATAGATGATCACGTCGGCCTTGCGTACGCAGTCAAGACCCTTGACCGTGATCAGCCCGGGATCGCCGGGGCCGGCGCCGATAAGATAGACCTTGCCATGGTTCTTCATAATATAAAAAACGCTCCGGAAATGATAAACACGAATGACGCGAATGGGACGAACCACACGAACGGTCCTTCTTCATTCGTGGCATTCGTAAGATCCGTGAAATTCGTGTACGGTTTTTCATTTCTC
>JBBIHD010000079.1:4687-4905 GCA_037447195.1 Nitrospirota bacterium
CCCGCTGATATCGCTGCCGTGGCCGTATACTTCCTTCAGGATCACGTCGGCCCCCAGCGACAGCAGCGTCTCCGCCAGGGCCACACCCAGGCGTTCGGCATCTGCCGGCGGCCCTTCGATGGATTTCTTGACCACCCGGGCGCCGTCAACGCTCGCCACAAGGCCCGTGAGCGAGAGGGTCCCCTTCTTCATCGTGCCGTAGCAGGCAATGGGAACCT
>JBBIHD010000079.1:4979-9067 GCA_037447195.1 Nitrospirota bacterium
CTCCTGGTGGTTGAAGAAGGCGATCAGCTCGTTCAATTCCCGGTCCCCGGCGCGGCACTCGATGCCCAGGGCGCCCTGGCCGATGGCCGGCAGGCTCACGTCGGGCTCGATGTACTCGGTCACGTGCCCGGCAAGCCCGAGCCGCTTCACGCCGGCGGCGGCAAGGATGATGGCGTCGAACTGGCCTTCCCGGAGCTTCCGGAGCCGCGTGTCCACATTTCCCCGGAGCTGCGCGATCTTGAGATCAGGCCGGATGCTGATCAGCTGCGCCTGGCGCCTGAGGCTGCTCGTGCCGACCGTGGCGCCCTTGGGCAGGTCGCGGAACGAAACGTTGTTGCGCGACAGCAGCGCGTCGCGGGGATCTTCGCGTTTCGTGATGGCTCCCAGATGCAGTCCCTCGGGAAAGACGGTCGGGACGTCCTTCATGCTGTGCACGGCGATGTCGATCTCTTCGCGCAGCATGGCCTCCTCGATCTCCTTCACGAAAAGCCCCTTGCCTCCCACCATTGCCAGGGGCACGTCGAGGATCTTGTCGCCCGTGGTCTTGATCTTGGTGAGCGTCACCGTCATGCCGGGGTACTTCTTCTCCAGCTCCGACTTCACCCATTCCGCCTGCCAGAGGGCCAGTGCGCTGGCGCGCGTGCCGATACGGATCTGTTTTCGCAATGAATGCTCCTTACTCCGCTAAGAGTCAAATTCTGCCCCTACAGGGAAGAATAGTTGCCGCAAAAAAGCACAAGAGACACAAGAAAGGATTATCAATTACATGGTTTTGCGCATTTTTGCGCTTCTTTGCGGCTAATCGCTTTTAGTCCCGCATCGACTCGATTGCGGGAATTGTCCGGGTATTAGGAATGTAAATACCACAAGGATCGGAAGGGACGATCCGGAATAACAAGGTCAGATCACCCGCTCTTGCCCTCGTCCCTGCCGAACCCCCTGGCATGGACGCATTTCTTCAGTTCCTTGTCGAGGTTGAAGAGCCTCCGGGCGAACTGGAACAGGTCCTCGTTCCCCGCTTCCGACGCCGACTGCTTCAGCACCACGATGGGCGCATGGACGATCTTGTTCACAATGGCCTGGGACATGGCCTCGACGGAACGCCGCTGATCATCGGTAATGCCGTTGAGCTGGCACAGGGCCTTGTCGAGCTCCCGCAGGCGTATGTCCTCCACCTTCTCGCGCAGGTCCACGATGGTCGGCACCACGTCGAGAGCCCGCTCCCACTGGAGATAGGTCTCCACCTCCTGCAGGATGATCTCTTCGGCCCGCTCGGCCTCTTTCTGACGGCCCTCGATATTGGAGTCCACCACGCCCTGCAGATTGTCGATGTCATAGAGATAGACGTTGTCGATCTTGTTCACCTCGGGGTCGATGTTGCGGGGAACGGATATGTCGATCATGAAGATCGGTTTGTGGTGCCTGCCTTTCAACGCCTTGTTCACCGCGTCGTGCGTGACCACATAGTGGGAAGCCCCCGTTGAGCAGATCAGGATGTCGGCCACCACCATCTCCGCGGGAAAATCCTCGAACCGCACGGCGCTGCCGTTGAAGTCCCTGGCGAGCTCCACGGCGCGCTCAAAAGTGCGGTTCGCCACGAGCACGCTCTTCACGCCGTTGTTGATGAGGTGCCGCGCCGCCAGTTCGGCCATCTCGCCGGCGCCGAGCAGCATGACGGTCTTGCCCTGGAGATCGCCGAAGATCTTGCGTGCCAGCTCAACGGCCGCGAAGCTGATGGACACGGCGCTCTCGGCGATCCGCGTCTCCGTGCGCACCCGCTTGGCCACGGATATCGCTTTCTTCAGAAGTTTGTTCACGATGGCGCTGGTGGTCTTGTTCTTCAGTCCCGCCTCGAAGGCGTCCTTGAGCTGGCCCAGGATCTGCGGCTCGCCCACGACCATGGAATCAAGGCTCGAGGCGACACGGAAGGCGTGGCGCACGGCAGGCGCGTCAGTGTGCACGTACAGAGACCGGGCAAGCGACTCGGGAGCTATCTTGCGGTGCTCCGAAATGAACCGCTTGATCTGTTCGACGCCGAACGCCGTGTCCTGGGCAACGGCATAGATCTCGACGCGGTTGCAGGTCGAAAGGATAAGACACTCCCGCACGCCCTCGTAGCCCCTCAGGGTTGTCAGCGCGTCCGCAAGCGACGCCTCGGGGAAGGAAAGCTTTTCCCGCACATCTACCGGGGCCGTTTTATGACTGAGGCCGACTACAATGACGCCCATTAGTATTTCACCTTACATCTGGACATACTGCACAGCGCACGGGGCATGGAAAGGGACGCTCTCCGCGCTTTTGCTCTAAAACACATGCTTCCCCACCTGGATCCGGCTCACGACAAAGAAGCTGATCAGGACGAACAGAAAGCCGACAATTGAGAGATAGGCCATCTTCTTGCCGCGCCATCCCAGGGTACGGAGGTGCAGAATGGCGAGATAGATCGCCCAGGTAATGAGCGACCAGGTCTCCTTCGGGTCCCAGCTCCAGTACGTGCCCCAGGCCACCTCCGCCCAGATGGAGCCCGTGACCATGCCGAGAGTGAACAGGGGCCAGCCGAATGAGATCGCCTTGTACCCGATGGTGTCCATGATCTCCAGAGAGGGCAGGCGGTGGAAGATGGCGCCCAGATGCTTCTTCTTGAGCTGCCGCTCCTGGATCAGATACATAATCGAAATGATGCAGGCAAAGGCGAATGCCGCGTCTCCCAGCACGGCGAGACTGGTATGGATGCCGAGCCAGCCGCTCTTGAGTATGGGATTCAGATCCTCGATCTTTCCCGAAACTGCCAGGGCAGGCGCCATCAGCAGGACAACAAGGGGAAGCATAAATGAGCCGAGCGCGGCAATGCGGTACCGCAGCTCCATGATCAGGAATACGAGCACAATGCCCATGCCGAGAAAATTGATGGCCTCAAAGAAGCCCGTTATGGGGATCCGGCCCGACTCGGACCAGCGCAGGGTGAAATAGGCGATGTGGAGCAAAAATCCCGCGACCGTTGCCAGGAGAGAAAGGAATGCCCGGTTCTTCTTTTCCGGCGCAATTATGTAGGCAATGTATCCCGCTGCCGCCAACAGGTAGACGATCATAGCTGCCTGAAAAAACAGGATATTCATAGGGGACGGGCTCCGGCGTGAATGGGATTTTCCCTGCGCTGCATGAAAAGACGTTGCATAATACTTATTAACTCCATGTAAAGTCAAGGAATAAGTTGGGAAGCTGTAGCCGTCCTTGCCTGCAATGCACGGTTGCGAATGCAGACGTGCCCTGCCGGAACGGCAACTTGACAGGCAATAGAAGCTCTGATAGATTTACCTAGCGAGCGCGGGCAGCATGAATCTCATCGAGAGGATCCCGCTAAAAGTCGACGGGAAAGGAGGTGATATCTCATATTATGAAGAAACTCGTGGCAGTCATCACGGCACTGATGTTCTCACTCAGCCTCGGCGTTGCAGTGGCACAGGAGAAGGCCCCGGCCCCGGCGCCAGCTCCGACAAAGGCTGAAACCCCGGCCCCGGCAAAGAAGAAGACCACCAAGAAGAAGCAGGCCAAGAAGGCGGCGCCCGCCCAGGCAGCACCGGCCGCGCCTGCAGCACCGGCAACAAAGTAGCAGCGGACCGCCCTTTTATTTCTATTTATCAATAATGCTTACCCGGGCGGCCAGACAAAGGACTCAACATACTATGGCAGGCGTCCTCGGACGCCTGCCTTTTTCATTATTGCTTTGCGGCAATGGGGCCAAAAACAATACCCCGATACAGCGACAGGAAGAGCTCAGAGTAGCTTTTTTTTCAGCCATATTCCGGAACATCCCACATCAGCCTGTTTTTTTACGGTATTTATCTTTAACAACTTTTTATTGCATTTGCAACTTTTACTTGACATTGACGGGTTTCACTGTTATAGTTTATGCAACATAGCCTGAAAAGGCGGCCGACAAAGGCAAACTATCTGAAAGGATAGGACGCAAAGCCACTGGTCCACGCGGCTCCTCAGGGAGCCGATGGATAGCAGGGTTACCGAAGCTGATCTTCAAGAGACTACCCCCTCCCCCTCTCTACGCCCATACCTTTCAGGTATGGGCTTTT
>JBBIHD010000080.1:0-9035 GCA_037447195.1 Nitrospirota bacterium
AGGGAAGATGCGCGCACTTTTCACGATGACATTGTTCCTGTGCATGCTTGGCCTTGCACCGGAGAGTGCTTCCGCGGGAAGCTGCGTCGACTGCCATGGCAACGCTGCTGCAATGGCAAAGCAGGGATATCCGCAGTTCTCGCTGGGGCTCATGGATACGCTCACCCAGTCAGGCATGCCGGCGCAGTGCCATGACTGCCATCTCGGCGATCCGCAGAAAAGGTCAAAGGAAGAGGCCCATGCAGGCATGCTGACGGTCATGGCCGTGAACAGGCAATGGAAGGCAATCACGCGGCCGCAGATGCCTGAGCAGGACGCGAAGGGCTGGTCTTCCCTTGAGCCGCGCGGCGACAATCGCGCGACACAGCTTGCGCCGAAACAGATGATGGATGGAAAACTGGAACACAATCGCGACTATCGCGCCATCGTCTGGCACGACAAGAACCCCGAGACCCTGGCCTTCAATCCCTCTCTTGCCATGAAGACCTGCGGCAAATGCCATGCCAAACACGTGCAGGGCTTCCTGAAGACTTCGATGGGCGGCGCACGGGGCGTGCACACCCAGAGCCAGTACGTGTTCTGGACCGGTCCGATGGGACCGCAGAGCTGCGGCCTCTGGACCGGCGATATGGCGCTGCCGGACCAGGACAAATTCACTGACAAAAACATCAAGACCTTCAATCAACATTCCACCATGGCCGTCCCCATCGAGGCAGGGTACAACCTGCAGCGCGACTGCAACCGCTGCCACGTGGGATGCCTGGATTGCCACTATCGTCCCCAGGCGAAGTCAGCGTCTCTCAGGATGGGGCCGCACTCCTTTGTGCGGAAGCCCGAACCCCTGGCCTGCTACGGCGGCGGCCGCGCCTTTGCCTGCCACGCGGGCCCCATGGACCGCCGCCGGGGCGACGGGTATCTCCGGGCCGAGTTCACCCAGGCAACGGAGGAGGGCAAAAAGGTCCTGATAGAGCATTCCGACGTGCATCTCAGGAAAGGGCTCTCCTGCGTGACTGCCATGAACATAACAAGGATACGGGCTTCCACGGCGACCTGCGGCGCGATGTGGACTGCGCCAAGTGCCACGAAAAGGCGGCGAAGGCCAAGAGCGCCGGAATCCACAGGAAGCTCGACTGCGCGGCTTGCCACACGCCTTTGATCGGGGGCTATGCATTCAACTTCTGGACCGTGGGCGGGCCGGAAGGCCGAGAAAGTCCGCTGATACGCATCCAGGACTATTTTACCGATGCGGTGCCTCCGGTGATCGTGAAGAACCCGAAGGGCCAATGGGTTCCCGTCCATCCGGTCCCGCATACCTCGGGGAACGTGAAGGCTGATGAAGTGAAGATATCGAAGAGGCTCATGTTCCGGAACAGGCCCGACGTGCCGATCGACCGGCGGTATTTTTCGAATGATGCCTTCGCCGTTACGGGCCTTGTCAAGCAGCTTGATGATCAGGACCGCGATGTCATGGTCTGGATCAACCTGGACCGAGTCGCCCACGGGATCGGGAAGTCGCGGTCCTGCGAAAGCTGCCATGCCTCACGGGCCCAGCGGGTGGCCACGAACTTCAGCATGGGGTCCTACAAAGATGTGGAGGACGGCTCCTACACCATCATCGCCGATGGCAAGGGCCTGCGGATCACGGAATTCAAGGGCCCCGACGGCGGGCCGCCGGCAAAGGGGCTTGAACCGTTCAAGGACAAGTGGGTGCTCAAAGGCGACTTCTCGCTGCCGAAGATCAGGGACCGGAAGGCCTATGAGAAGCTGAAAAAAGAGCACGAGGCCGGCAGGTTCGCGCATTAATCTAAAAAAGGCAGTTTAACCACAGATGAACACGGATAGGGACTGAAAAGAACAAGGGCATCTCATCTATCGGATGATTCGTCAGTTCGCCCCTCTCCTTTATCCTCTCCCCCGGGGGGAGAGGGTTGGGTGAGGGGGAACGTGCCGGTATGCAACAAAACCTATTTCATTCGTATCAGTTCCTGGCCGGAAGGTCTTTCTTGCAGAGGCGAAGCGACTTTGTTATACTTTCGAAATACGCTTATTGAAACAGGTGAAAGGAGCCACTTGGCAATGAATCAGAGATCATTCAGGCAGCTCAGTATTGTTCTGCTCCTGGCGGCCCTTGCGATCACAATCGCGTGCAAAAGCGGGTCGGACAGTGCAAAGGGGATCGTATCGGGAAAAGGGAAGGTGGAGTATGTGACGCTTGGCATGGGGTTCTACGGCATCAGGGCCGAGGATGGGAAACAGTATGAACCGCAGAACCTGGCGCCGGAGTTCCAGTCCGACGGCCTTCAGGTGAAGTTCGAGCTGAAGGTGCTTCCCGACGTGGGCACGATCTATATGTGGGGGACGCCCGTTGAGGTTGTCGAGATCAAGAAGCTCCGTTGACCGCCGGCACCGTCATCGCATGATGGTCCCCATGCGGGCATCTCACTGCACTGGTAGCTGCGAAGCAGTGCTGTCTCAGCCAAAGGAAAACAATGGGCCTGAATAACGCCGATCAGCAGGATAGGATTTCCTCACCTCCGTCAGGCGGCGGGGTGGTGGAGCAGCGGATCCTCCGTCTTGAGGAGCGGCTTGACCAGTTGGAATCGGGCGAAGCCGGACAGCCTTCGATGCTGCATCCTGCCTGGCCTTTTCTGCTCGGCATCATAGCTCTCGGCTTCGGGTATCTGGGCCTGGGCCTGCCGCAGCATTACTACCAGCCGCTCTTCGCGCTGCTCCTCGTCGTTCTTCTGTATCACCGGCGCTTCATCGTGCGGCCGAAAGGAGGCTGGCACTGGCCCCAGGTGCTTCTGAACTTTCTGCTGATCGCCCTGCTCTTCAAGCTGTTGATCGGCGGGGGCGTGGCCCATCCCTTCGAATGGCTCAAGATGCCGGTGATATCCCGGATACCTCCGCCCGAGGGAGGCTCGTGGTTCGGGAAGATGGTGCCGGACTACACGATCCAGTGGCAGGGGATACCGCGCGTCTCGGAATGGGCAGTGGATGTTACCAAGATCCAGACACTGCTGCTGATCGCCACCCTTGCCGGCACGCTCTTCCGGTTCCAGCCCTTCACGTCCCTTACGGCGCTGGCGCTGCTGCTCATCTCCATCCCCACGTATCTCAACTTCAACTGGGACTGGGTCATCCTGTTCCTCATCCTCGGGAGCATTTCTATCTACATCCAGTCGCGGGCGAGCATTCCGCCGAGAGTATAGCGGCCCATCCCGAAGGATCGAGAGCATCCTCAGGGATCTTGAGCCGCGAATGAACGCGAATGAACCTGAAAATGCATTTGGACACGGATTTGCGCGGATATACGCGGACAGTCCAGCAGTATCATTCAACAGCCCAAAGCCGAAAGCGAAGGCGTCTCGCGTTCACCCAGGTAGAAACTGTTGTCTCTATCGGGGCAAGAAGCCGCAAAGCGCGCAGAGTTCGCGGAGAAAGTCCAGGGCAAAAGCAGTCTCTCGCAAAGCTTGCGCAAAGAGGGTCGTGATGGGTGTGGGGTGAAGGAGCATGCGGAGTTCGGAATCATGTCTGAGAGCAGAGTGCTGACTATATCTCCATACTCTGGCTTTCAAAGGCGAAATTCATCATCAGGAGGTATATGCAGCCATGGAAACGGAATACATCTGCTACAGCAGGAAAGGGCTTGAGGCTATTTTGCCGCACCGGGGGAAAGCGCTGAGGAAGATCGACGGCGCCTTGTACAATTCCGTCGTGCCCCGCACGATGGTTGGCGTCAAGGAGGTCAATAGTGATGATCCGGACCTTGATGGCCATTTTCCCGGAGCGCCCACCTATCCGGGATATGCCCAGGACGAATTTGTCTGCCTCATTGCCGCGGCCCTCATTCCTCACATTGATAACAATCATACCTATGAGCCGCATGTGGTGCAGAAGAGCGTGCGGTACAAGAAAAACGTCGTGCCCGGCGATAGGTTGAAAGCCGAGGTCAGGCTCCTTGGAAAAAAAGGCAGGTTCTATGTCTTTTCCGCTGAGATCCGAAACCAGCATAATGAGCTCGTGGCGGAATATGAGAAAATAGTTGGTGCGGTCTGACATCGCAGGGGGCCGCCGGTCGGCCCTGCTCGAGGAGGAGGAAGGCAGATGAAAGTGACCAGGTTCAGCGTTGGAAGGCCTCTTTGCGCGGAGTGTTCTCCGGCATTGAGGCGGCGTGATTCGCGGTTTTCCCGAAGCCTCAGCGATCGAGCAGCTCCCGCACTTTGCGAAGCAGGTCTATGGGTGTGACAGGCTTTTGGATAAACAGGACGTCATGCTCTGGGAGGCTGTCTTTATCAAGAGCGTCCTCTGCGTAGCCGCTCACGAAAACAGCTTTTATGCACGCGTTTATTTTTCGCACTTCATCAAAGGCCTCTTTGCCGTTCATCTTCGGCATGACAAGATCGAACAGAAGGAGCTGTATGCGGTCCCTGTTCGCGATGAATTTTTCCACGGCATCCTTTCCATCGTTCGCTTCGAGGACCGAATAACCGAAGGTGGTTAGCACGGTTTTGGCAAGCTGTCGCAGCGAAGGGTCGTCTTCCGCGAGAAGTATGGTCTCGGTTCCCCGGGCGGGCATGTCATCCGCCTGCATCGCGACGCCCTCTCGCGGTTCCCGTGCGACCAGCGGAAGGTAGATTTTAAACCGTGTGCCCTTGTTCGGCTCGCTGTACACGTTTATGAAGCCCTCGTGCCGCTTTATGATCCCGTACACCACGGCAAGCCCCAGCCCTGTTCCTTTCCCTACCTCCTTTGTTGTGAAAAAGGGTTCGAAAATCCGTTTGCAGGTCTCCTCGTTCATCCCCTTGCCGGTGTCCGAGGCGGTCAATAACGCATAGGCGCCCGGTTTACCATATCCGTGGGCGCTGCAGAAGTCTGCGCCCAAGGCCACCTGTTCCGTCGCTACCGTGAATGTCCCACCCTTGGGCATGGCGTCCCGGGCGTTCGTGGCCAGGTTCATCAGCACCTGTTCGAGCTGGTGGCTGTCCGCAAGGATCGGAAGCGGACTGCTGAATGGAAAAGTTTCAAACTCGACATCTGCGCCGATAACGCGTAGCAGAAATTTCTTAACTTTCAGCAGGACGTCATTCAGGTCCAGGGGCTTTCGCTCGGTCACCTGCTTTCTGCCGAAGAGCAGGAGTTCCTGCGTAAGGTACGCGGCCCGGTCCGAAGCTTCAAGGATGTTCTCAATGTTCAGCCGGAGGGGATCATCCTCGCGCATGTTCATCAGGGTTAAGTGGCCGTACCCGATGATGGCGGACAGGATATTGTTGAAATCATGCGCCACGCCTCCGGCAAGGTGGCCGATGGCCTCCATCTTCTGGGCCTGAAGATACTGAGCCTCGAGCCTGCGGTGTTCGGTGATGTCTCTCCCGACCTCGATGACCGTGGCGGCGTCTCCGCGATCGTCAAGCAGAGGGATCGTCCGCAGATCCCATGTCCTGCCGTCAGGTGTCGTCACGACGAGACCCGCCGGGCGGCCCGTAGAGAAGCTGTCCAGGACCGGGCAGGGATCGCAGGGTTCGGTTCTCCCATGCCACAAGGTATAGCAGTGGAGTCCGACAATATCCTCCAGCTTCTTGCCGAGTCCGTCCGCGGCCCCTTTGTTCGCCCAGATCACCTTGAGGTCCGACGACTGCAGGGTCAGGTTGTCCGGAATGGCGTCAAGCAGGGCATGGAATTCTTGAGAGAGCTTCCGGAAATTAGCCTCGCTTTCGGCAAGTGCCCGTTCTGTCTTCTTGCGCTCGGTGATGTCGAGCGCAAAGGCGGCGATATGCTCGCCGGGGCCGGGGAGCATGGTGTCGGACAAAAAACCGATACCCGTGAGCCGTCTCGCCGGACATATTCCTTTTCATAGGGTGTGCATGTCCCCCGGTCGCGCAATTCCCGGATAGCGCGTTCATCGGCGGGCAGCCACTCCGGAGGCGTAATGGCCCTCCAGTCGACCATGCCGCGTTCAAACTCCGACCGTGTATAGCCGATGGTGCGCAGATAATAATCGTTGGCCTCGATAACGCGACCGGAAGGGTCGGCAATGACGACGCCGACGATGTTGGAGTCGATGAATTTTTGGAGGCGATCGTGAGCCTGGAGCAATGCCCGTTCGGCCCGTTTCTGCTCGGTAATATCGGTGAACAACACGCCGACTTGCTTCGGCCCGGCCTGGTAAGCCGCAATAGAGTAGTCGTATCCGAGACGCTCCGAGCGTCGCTCGAACCGAAGCGAATCCCCGGTCAGGGCGACCCTCCCGTACGTTCCTATCCAGTCCGCGGTATCCATCTCTATGCCCGGCAGGACGTGAGTCAGGCGTTTGCCGGCGACTTCCCGCGCCTTGAGCCCGGTTGTGGTCTCGAACCCCTTATTGGCTGCAATGATGATGAGGTCGATCGGCGATCTTTCATCATCCTGAACAACCTCGAACAGCACGAAACCGGATGTCATGTTCTCAAAGAGGGACCGATATCTTTTCTCCGATTCAATCAAATCTCGTTCCATCCGTTTGCGTTCGGTGATGTCGATCATGGTCGTGATGAAATAGAGCGGTTTTCCCTCCGCATCCCGCCGTATCGCAACGCTGACATCAGCCCAGACGAACGAACCGTTCTTGTGGATATACCGCTTTTCGAACCGCGTCGAGTCCCGGCTGCCGTCCATGAGCAGGCCGATCCTCTCCTGGATCGGCCCGACCTCCTCCGGCGGGGTGATTTCCTGCCAGGTCCTGTTCCGCAGTTCTTCCTGCGAGTAGCCCAGCAGATCGCTGAATGCCTTGTTTACCGAGATTTCGCCGGAAGGAAGGGTCATGGATTTTCCGACATTTGCGGCCTCGAACACGGTCCGATACTTCTGCTCGCTTGTCCGCAGGGATTCTTCCGATGCCTGGCGCGCGTCGTCGGCTTTGTACAGCCTGATCCGCGCCTCCTCGATCTCCGCGATCACCGGCGTCGTTCCGCTCCGCGCCGCTGCATCGCTGAGCGACGTGATGGCCTGCACCAGTTTCCGGCCTGCGAGCCTCCCGCCGAGGATACTGACAAACAGGACGGCGATAATTGCTCCTATGAGCGTTGCCGATGTCGCCGCAATAGGGGAGCGGAGCATGCCGGGAGGCAACTCGACCACCACGGACCAGAGGGATACAGTGGACCGGGCTACAAAGCGTCCGGACGCATCGGTTCGTGACGTGGCCGATGAGTAATCCCTCGGCGCCAGGCGGGCCATGACTTCGTCCTTGCCGTCGAGCAGGGTTATAGACCACCCGGCAGGCAGAGCCAGGGATTCTATGCGCTGCTGGTACAAACTGGTTTCCACAATGCTGAGGAGCAGGGCGGTTGTCCGGCCCTTGCGGACGACCGGCACCGCGATGGCCACAAGCGGTTCTTTCGCAATGGGGCCGATGAAGATGTCCCCGACCGCGGGCTTTCCGGTTTCCATTGTCGTGACCGCGGCCGAGTGTCCCTTCGGACGGGGCAGTTTCGGCAGCGGCGATCCAAAAGGCACGCGGGTATTGAAAAGCATCTGCATCGACAGGTCGGCAAGGACTACATGGCCGCCGAAGTGCTCGTGGAAGCCCTGGGCCTCCTCATAAAAGTCCGGCAGCCGCGATCGGCCGTTCATGAGCGGCGACGCGGCAAGCATCTGGAGCGCCGCGATGCGCGCTCCCAGGTTCCGGTCGATGGCGATGGCGAAATTCTGCGCCTGGTGTTCGGCCTCCTGTTCTCGTTCTTCCTGCAGGGTGCGGACATGGTTCGCGGCCAGGTAGACGGCCAGGACCATGAGCGGCAGGACGCAGAGCCAGATTAATTTTGTCAAATAGGCATGGAGTTTCACGGCCTGTGGATGTGTGTCGGAGGTCGCCGGGTGATCGGAGGGATTCGCATGAAGCATTCGTCGGTTCCTCACAGAAAGCGTATACCTGCTATGATACCATAAAGCGATTGATCGATTGGTTATTTGCGGCTGTTAGGGCCGCTGAGTCTGTAAGTTTCGCTTGAAGTAAAAAAGACAAAGTGTTGTTTTTGTTGATAAAGCATGGCTTCAGTAGTGCGATCAAGTCTCAGGATAGGGCCTGCAGGTCCGCCCGCCGTCGGCAGGTTTCTTGGATGCCTCCGGAGCAGCCTCCTCTGGGCCGGTGATATTATGGGCGGCATGGGAATCGACGTATACTCGCCGCGATATTTTTGTTACAATAGCTGAAATAATATATTCGTCGGATACTTCGGCCTGCAGTTGCAGTGAGGATGCGGGTTCCGGCATATCAATAGAGATAAGGGGCATTGAGGCACAGCCATGAACTTCTGGAAACGAGTCAAGAGAAAATTGCAGCTTGACAAGGACGACGGCCTGGAGGACCAGACGCGCGTTGCCAGGGCCGCGCGCGCCGTGGACCGGCAGCCCCTGCTCATCCGCAGGCGCGAGAAGATGCAGCAGGAGTTCTGCGCCCTGGGCGCTCGTGTCTATGAGGCCCGCTCGGCAGGGAAGCATCTCTTGAAGGACAAGGCGGTGCGGGA
Source organism: Nitrospirota bacterium (assembly GCA_037447195.1). Classification (GTDB taxonomy): domain Bacteria; phylum Nitrospirota; class UBA9217; order UBA9217; family UBA9217; genus GWC2-57-13. The sequence goes on from JBBIHD010000080.1 coordinate 8,505, forward strand.
ATGCATCGCCCGGATCGTGAAGCTTGAGCAGGAGGCCGTGGTGCTGCCGCGGAAAAAGAAGGCGAGTGCGGGAAAAGCCGCCCCGAAGCGGACGAAGAAAGCGGCCAAGAAGAAAGCGAAGAAAAAGGCGAAAAAGCGGTAGGAACGGGGTCCCGCTTGCGCCAAGGAGGCAGCCATGCCGACGCTTATTGTTCTTCTGGTGATCATTTCGCTGGTGACGATCTTTTCGGTGCAGAACGCGGCGCCGGTGACGATCTCGCTCTTTTTCTGGAGCTTCCAGGGGTCGTTGGCGATCGTTATCTTTCTCTCGACGGTCATCGGGATCATCATCGGTGTAATCATCATGTCCATGCTGCACATGAGGTCCGCAAAGAAGAAAAAAGAGAAGGAGATCCGGGAGATCGAAAGCCTGTAGCCGCGATGTCCTGATCTAGGGGAGTGAATGGTGAGCATACTGAACGGAGTATTCATGCCGGTGATCGCCGGGCTGGTGTCAGCGGCCGTGTTGCTGACGGCGCGGAGCATCACGAT
>JBBIHD010000081.1:0-8885 GCA_037447195.1 Nitrospirota bacterium
GAAGGAGCGCTCGAGCGGTGGGCCGCATGGCAGGTCCATGCCAGTGAACACCGTGCCGAGCCGGACCCAGGGGCCGTAAGAGCGCGTGATGAGCTGGCAGTGGCGGCCGATCCATCCCAGACCCGCCCGGGTGGCCGCGGTCTTGTGCGGGAAGTCCCCCCGGTAATTGACCGCAACGGTCCGTTCCGATGTTGCCAATGCCAGCGATCGATGACCTTGGTTCCTGATCTCGGCGGCCAGTGATGACGACACCTCATTGATGCGTTCGTTCATCCGGGCATAGGCATTCCCGTAGGCCTCGGTCGGGCCTAACCGTATGCCTGCCATGATCTTCGGGTCCATGGGATAGATGAGGGACAGGGCTGTGGGAAATCCCCTGCCCGAAGCATCGAGAGGTGTGGCGAACTCCCGCAGGTCTGCGGCGCCCCAGAGAGGAACACGGCGCTCGTTCATCCAGGAGGAAAGCCAGGAAGGAAAGGAAGAAGAGGAACCAGCCAACGGGAGCCTCCTGCATGCGTTTACGTAGGGGCGTTCTGAGCGACGAATGCTTTCTATCGATACGTCAGCACTCCGCTATCACCAGCATCTCGAATTCATCGGGTGTCAGCTTCCGGTCCCTGCTGAATTGGCCCGGCGTGCAGCCGAAGATCTCTATGTTCCTGAAGCCGAGGCTGTTCAGCAGCCAGGACATCTCGGAGGGGGCGTAGTAGCGCTCATTGCAGGTGAGCGACCGCTTCCTGCCGCTGTCATCGGTCATCTCGAAGACGGAGGCCATACGGAAGGTCATGAGGTCGAAAGAGCTTCCTGAGCTTCGCTCCTCCTCTGAACCGGCATTGATCAGTTCGTCCACGTCGTGGTGCAGCGGATAGAGGGCGTTCAAAGTCGTGATGATGACCCTGCCCGGCGTCCGGAGCGCCTTGCGCACCCCCTGCAGGATGCGAAAGTTCATCTCGTCCGTTTCCATGAGCGGAAAGGCGCCCTCGCAGAACAGGAGGGCCGCGTCGAACTCGCCGCGAAAGTCGAGATCCCGCGCGTCCTGCTGCCGGAATTCTACCTTCACTCCTGTCTGCTGCGCCTTCTTCCGGGCTGAATCAAGCAGTGAACGGGAGAGATCAATGCCCGTGACCGTATACCCGCGCTTTGCCAGCTCCACGGCGTGCCTGCCCGTGCCGCAGCCCACATCCAGGATCCTGATCGTTCGATCGCGCCCAAGCTCCTGCTCGATGAAGTCGACCTCCTGGACCGTTCCCCGGGCGAACTGTTCCCGGTCATAGCCCTCTGCATAGTTCTCGAACAGTTCTTCGTACCAATGCTTCACTTTTTCTGCTCCCAGCACCCGTTTTTCGTTTTCGTACGTGCGCGAATTCTTCGCTACTGACTGAGCACCTTTCATCAGACGGCATGCATGCTCACTTCCTTCTCTCGAGCTTTACCCCCGCCAGTCGGAGCACAATATATGCAACCATTTCGAATAGTATGGCGCCGATCATCAGTATGACCATAAATTCGCCCATGGAACCCCGCAGGCTTGCCAGCACTCCTATCGTCAACCCTGCAAGCAGCGCTATCCCCGTTACGAGCCAGGCATACTTCTGGACCTTCAGCCTTGTCCCACAGCGATCGCATTTCATATGATATGGCGTAGGAGACTTGGCCATGCTCCAGAATCCTATCCCCTCCTGACAGTTGGGACACAAGAGTTCTCTCATCTATCCTCCTCTGTTCTGTTTGCTTGCAGAAACCTTCCTGCCGCCCGATGGCATTACCGGCAATTCGCATAATGCGCTTTGGTTACTTTATCAAATTTCAGATGACCTCTGCAATTAAAAATACCCTTTCTGATTCCCGTTGCAATCGCAAGCCCGCCGTTATATAATCCTGCGTCCCGGTGATCCGACAGGTTGTTCAAATGACCTATAGCGCAGGCTAAAGCCTGCGGCTACCAACACCAATGCCTAATTTTTCACATGGTAGTCGCACCCTTTAGGGTGCGTTTTCGCCAAAACTGCTTTTTTTCAACAGCCTGCTGAACATCAGACACCAAGAGAGAAATCCCAAAAGCCCTGTTATCATTGCCGCGCGTTCTAGAACGTCTGATCCGCGTTCTCAACATCCGGATATTCTATGACATTTGTCATTTGAAATTTTACATTTGCATTCAAGGAGGCTTCCATGTCTGATATCAAGAAGATGTACAAGACCATCATGGCCGACAATTTCCCGCCCGAAATGACCATCACCTTCGGCGACCAGAAGCTCGTCTATAAGAAGCGGTCCTGGAAGCTGGCTGACGAGGGCACGAGCGACGTGATCGAGAAGGGCCTCCGGTATGGCGAGAACCCCGACCAGCAGGCGGCCATGTACCAGCTCGCAGGCGGCAATCTTGAGCTTGCCGGCGTGAAGTTCATCAGCGCCGGGAACGGGCTCGTGAGCAGCATCACCGAGGAGCAGATGCTCCAGGCAGGCAAGCATCCTGGCAAGACGAACTTCACGGACCTGGACAATGCGCTGAACATCCTGAAATACCTGATGGACCGGCCTGCAGCCGCGATCATGAAGCACAACAACCCGTCGGGCGTGGCCTATGGCAAGACCGTTGCCGAGGCCTATGACCGGGCGAACATGGCCGACCGCATTGCGGCCTTCGGCGGATGCCTGGCCGTGAACCGGTCCATCGACAAGGAAACGGCGGAGATGGCGAACGCCAACTACCTCGAGGTCGTGGCCGCTCCGGACTACGAGGCAGGCGCGGTGGATATCCTAAAAAAACGCAAGAACCTGCGCATCATCAAACTCGAAACGATCGCGGACCTGGCGAAATACCGCAATATGAGCTTCGTGGAATTCAAGGCTCTGATCGACGGCGGCATCATCGTCCAGCAGTCCCAGACGAACAAGATCAGGACGGCAAAGGACTTCCAGCCCGCAAAAACGACGTACAAGGGCAAGGAGTATGCCATCGAGCGCACGCCCACGGACAAGGAGCTCGATGACATGCTATTTGGCTGGAGCGTGGAGCAGGGCGTCACTTCGAACTCGGTGATCTATGTGAAGGACGGCGCGACCGTTGGCATCGGCACGGGCGAGCAGGACCGGGTGGGCGTGGCCGATATAGCCATCTACAAGGCCTACACCAAGCATGCCGACAAGCTCTGCTTCAAAAAGCACGGCATTCCCTACAAACAGTTCGAACTGGAGGCTTCGCAGGGAAAGCGGAAGATGGCGGCGCTCAAGGAGATCGATGAACAGACGAAGAAGGACAAGGGCGGATTGACCGGGTCGGTCATGGTCTCCGACGCCTTCTTCCCCTTCCGCGACGGCGTGGACGTGGGCATCAAGGAAGGCATCTCGGCCATCGTGCAGCCCGGCGGCTCGGACAGGGACTTCGATACCATCACGGCCTGCAACGAGGCGGACCCCAAGGTCACGATGGTCTTCACAGGCCAGCGGGTGTTCAAGCATTAAACCGTTCACCGCAAAGGACGCAAGGGACGCGAAGGAGAGCTTTGGTGAAGAATGAGGCAGACATCGAAGAAATCGGCCGGAAGATAATAAATGCAGCCTTAAAAGTTCATACTGCCTTAGGCCCTGGCCTCTTAGAATCCGCCTATCAAAAGTGTATGGAATATGAACTTACGCAGGATGGACTTGAGGTAAACTGCGAACTATTGCTACCCATACACTACGGCAATATCAATATTGATGCGGGGTATCGGCTTGATATGCTTATAAACCGCCGTGTGATCATCGAGAATAAAGCGGCTGAGAAGATCCTTCCCATTCACGAGGCGCAGCTACTCACGTATCTTAAGCTGAAAAAATGCAAATTAGGATTTATCCTTAACTGGAACGTTGCTCATATGAAAGATGGAATTAAACGAATGGTAAATGGCCTCTAAGCTCTTAACCCCTCACAAAGGCTTTCCTTTGCGTCCATCGCGCCTTCGCGGTTCCATGTTCCACAATCTTTTCCACTCGGCCTTACTTTTGCTCCTTAGCGGTTAATCCAAGGGTCACTTCAGCTTCTCCAGATCGACCCTGTCAAAGACCTCCGGGAACAGCTTCTTCGCGCATTCCGGGCACATGCCATGGGTGAACTTCGCGTCCGAGTGTCTGCTGATATAGGTCTCCACCTGGTTCCAGTATCCCTTGTCGTCCCGGATCTTCTTGCAGCCGGCGCAGATGGGCAGCAGCCCGGCCAGGACCTTTACCCGGTCGATGTACTCCCGCAGCATGTCCCGCTCCCCGCGCAGCGCCTCCTCGCTCAGCTTCAGCTTCCGGAACAGGATATTGTAGGGCTTCACGATGCCCGTGTGGATGATGGCGCGGTAGACAAAGTAGAACGCCGCGATCTTGAACAGGTGGCCGAACATGTTCGAGAGGCCGTAGAGGCTTATATAGAACGTAAAGAGCAGCTCCGAGGCGATTGTCAGGACGATGGAGATCATCAGCGACTTAAGCACCGCAGGATCGAAGTCCGCGCGCTTCCGGTACAGGTACAGGAGCGAACCCGCCAGCATCATAGAAATGATATATTCGCAGGTCTTCTTGAATGCCGTGAGCCCTACGCCCTCGACGAAGCAGGCAGGGAACAGGTCCCAGGCGAAGATGGAGGCCATGGCCAGCGTGGTGAGGATCGCGTAGATGGCGAACATGATGCCGGTCCTGAGCCGGCGCTTCACGAAAGCAGGCGCGACCAGCAGCGATACAGCCTGCAGGGCCCGGGCCGCGATCCAGAGCTGCGTCGGCAAATTGGCATCGTAGCCGGGGAACACGCCCATACCGCTGTAGGACAGGGTGTGAACCACATCCAGGGCGCCCACGAAGAAGTAGGCGATGCCGAGAAAGACGAGATAGCTGCTGTCCAGGAAGTCTCGGGCATTCCAGATGAGCATGAAAATGCCGAAGGCGATGACTGCGCTGAAGATCTCGGCGATGGAATGGAACAGCAGGAAGCTATACAGACTGGTGAGATACAGGAAGCCCAACCCGACAAGGCACCCGCCCGGGAACAGGAGCCTCCGCGGAAAGTCGCTCTCTTTCACGACCGGTTCATTCGTCAATCACTGCTCCTTTCCAACCCACGCAACAGCGCTCTTGTTGTGCTAAGAATCGCAAAAGGCGTGCACTATTATAAAAACAGCTTACTCTCACTAAGGCTACTAAGCCGCTTCAACACTGAGATACTTCGACTGCAGAGGTCCCCTACTTGGGCACAAGTTCCCACTCTACCCATTCGTACTGCCCATTGAATCGGCTGGCGATTGATTTTAGTCTTTTATGAATTTGTTTAATTTTTCGAAGCTCCAAAACGGTATTTGCCGAGACCCAAATGAAAGTCTCTCCTGCGGAAGATTTATCCATTTCTTCCTTTTCAAAGCCGCCCTTCTTCGCTTCTTTCAATGCCAGAATTGCATCGCCTTCGCGGGGAAAAACCAAGAGGAATTTGACCCTGTGAGGTATCTCTACATCGATTCCTCTTTGAGCGAGGACTCCTATCTTTTGTTCATCTTCATCGAAATCACCGCTTGCCACAACGTTTGGCATAAGGCACAGCACCAGAACAAACATACTCAATACATATCGTTTTGATCGCATCGAGAGCCTCCAACCATAACGTACCTGATGATCGTGTCTATTATCATACAAACCTCGCACTAAAGACATGGACCATTTGCAACCTTTTATCCACATCAATACTCCGGCATCAGGAGCTGGTTTTCCCGGGACCGGCTTTCGCCCAGGCTCATGACATAGATCGCGGGCCTGCCGAGCACGGGGCACTTGGTCTCGCAGATGCCGCAGCCGATGCAGAGCTCCAGGTCCACATGGGGCTGCTTGAGCGCCGCGGTCCTGCCCTCCCGGTCCTTCACCTTTACGTCCTCGAACCAGATGGCCTTCTTCGGCGTGGGGCAGACCTCCTCGCAGACGATGCATGGCCTGCCGTGCGCCCAGGGCAGGCAGCGCCCCTTGTCGATCATGGCCAGCCCGATCTTGACCTTCGCCTTTTCCTCGAGCGACAGGCGCTTGATCGCGCCGGTGGGGCAGACCTGTCCGCAGAGCGTGCAGCGGTATTCGCAGTAGCCGATGCGCGGCACCAGCAGCGGTGACCAGATTCCCTCGAGCCCTGCCTCCATGAGCGTGGGCTGAAGCCCGTTCGTGATGCAGACCTTCATGCACTCACCGCACTTGACGCAGCGCTCCAGGAACTCCTCCTCCTTCAGGGAGCCCGGCGGCCTGATGAGCCGCGGGTCCGTGCTGTTCGCCTGGGCCAGCGGCGTGACCCGCAGGAGCGGCACCGCCACCACGCCCGAGACCGCCGCGGCGATCACCCGCCGCCTGCCCAGGTCCAGGGGCGACGCCGGCCGCGGTCTGCCGAAGCCGAAGTGCACGGCATTCTCCGGGCAGATGTCGTCGCAGTTCCAGCACATGAGGCACTCGGAGATGCGCCAGTGCTCCTTCGAGTCGGGCTGCGCGTTGCCCTGGCAGACGGAGGCGCAGGCCCCGCAGGAGGTGCACCCTTCGCTCACCGAGCGGCTCAGGAATGCGCGGCGCGATAGGATGCCCAGCAGTGCGCCGAGGGGGCAGAGATGCTTGCACCAGAAGCGCTTTTCCACCAGGTTCAGGCCGAGAATGAAGAGAAAGAGCAGGCCGATGAACACGCCCTGGACATAAAAGGACTGCTCAAAGGACAGGACCGTGCTCTTCAACACATCATAGACCGGTTCGGTCAGGAAGGCGATGCCCAGGGGGTTCACCGCATAGACAACATCAAAGAAAGCGCGGACCGCGTAGTTGAAGAGCGGGTAGACGCTCACGGAAAAGGAGCGGATCAGGAGCGACAGCGGGTCCATGACGCCAACGAGCTGGAGAGAAAAGACCGAGGAAACAAGAATGAAGACGAGAATATAATACTTCCATCGATACCACTTCACGGGCATGGACTCGGGCTTGCGCTTCCGGAGCGAACCCACGATGTTATTCAGCGTTCCCAGGGGGCAGATCCATCCGCAGAAGACCCGGCCGAGCAGCACCGTTACCACGATCGTGATGAGCGACAGGAGGAAGGCCACGGGCAGGGCATGGGCCGCGAGCGCGGTGGTGAGGGAGATGAGGGGGTCGAAGTCCAGGAAGAGCCGAACAGGATAGCCCAGCTCGTCATTCCCCTTCGACTCGGTCTGGATGAAGAGGAAAAGAAATAAAAGCAGGAAGAGGCCCTGGGTGATCCTTCGTATGTTCTGCGTGGTCAGAACTGTCATTCTCTTTGCGCACTCCCGCTCATTATCGCGCCGCAGGCACCCACAGGCGCCTGCGGCGCGCACATCCCGCAGCTATAATCCGCTAAGTTCCATCTCAATTGCAGCCTTCAACTCCATGACTTTCGGATACAAGGCGGCCTGCTCTTCCCTGGTGGTGATCCAGTCGTCATTGGGATTACCACCATAGAAGCCGTCCCCCTTGGCCCACACATCGTTCATGAGCTTGTTCAGCGCCGCCTGCAGGACGCCCTTCCGCGCGGCTACCGCCCCGCCGTCCCTGGAGCCGCTCAGCATATTCAGAATGGCCATGAACTTGTTATGCAGCGCTTTTAGCCGCTGTTCGGCCGCATTTTTGAATGATCCGAGCGGCACCTTCTGGTATGACTCCGCTAGTGCCGCAGCCAGCTCCAGGATGCTCGCCGGGCTGTGCTCATAGGCCCCGATATCGGGCGCCGCCCCATAAAAAGGCAGTCCCACATCCAGGCCTGCATCAATGAGCGGTGAGCCCGCGCGGAGCCTGAAATCTACCGGAGGATTCTGAAAAAGGGGATCGGCTGACAGAACATTCTGCAGCGCGATCTGAGCGTAGCCGCCGTTCCAGTTCGGCACGGAATAATTTTCATAACCCCAGATGTTGTCGTGGGAGCCCGAGACGTAGCCCGTACCTCGATGCCCCCAGAGCTCCACAAAATTGACGACATTGGTTACCGACGTATTTACCAGGGAGATGCCAATTTGATAGATGAAGAAGGCAGTTTGAGCATTGTCCACCGTTACATTGATGAACTGAGGTGGCGGACACCATATCGCATCAACCCCTCGAAGGCTGATATTGGATATCACGGTGTTCGCGACCGTCACATAGGCGCCCGGCATGATCTGCAAGGCGATGGCGCCATCCTGAAGAACGACATCTCGCACATCCAGGTAGGAAGCAGCCCAGAAGCTTACCCGGTTCGTCGCATAGATGAGATTGTTGCCGTTTCGTATGGTAAAGCCATTTATCGAGCTGCGGGGCTGCGGACTGTACGGAGAATGAATGACCTGCAGCGCTCCCATCCCATCAATGATCGTATTGCCCGGCCCTTGCTCTCCGACCAGTGCCACTTGATCCTTCAATTCTATGGCGCCATAGTATATCCCCGGAGCCACGGCTACGGTATCACCCGCTGCTGCAGCATCCAGGCCCTGCTGGATAGTTGCAAAGGGAAACTGAATGGAGCCGTCCTCTATCCCGGATGTATTCGCGGCATCTACATGAACCATAGCCGCCTGTCCGGTTCCGATGAAAAGCAGAACAAGACCGCAGACAATGACACTATACCGCAGCAACCCTGGCTTCATAAACATCCTCCTTTTCGGATATTGCTTTACGATAGGCCTGCCTGCCGAACTACGCTCCCTGATCAATCCCGCATTCTGCCTTTCGGGCTGCCTCACCCCCTTTCTCACTCCGCACTCTGCATAGTTCTTATCCGCGTTCATCTGCGGCAAAAAAAGTGATTAGCGATTAATCGTCAAACCGCCGGCAATTCAAAACCCGCACGCCGTGGCCGATCGAGCAGCTTATTGGCTTCATCATCATTCACAAACTTCTCCGCCGTCGAATCCCAGTGCAACTTGCGG
>JBBIHD010000082.1:0-4457 GCA_037447195.1 Nitrospirota bacterium
TCCGCGAGGGCGGCCGCACCGTGGGCGCAGGGGTCATCACCGAAGTCATCGAATAAGACAAATGCGGAATACGGAATGGCGGATGCGGCACCTTCGTCATCCATTTCGGGAACCGCAGTCCGAATTCGCATTTGAGAGGAAACGCAGGTGAACCAGAAGATCAGAATACGCCTCAGAGGATACGATCACAAGCTCCTGGACCAGTCGGCCGTCGAGATCATGGACACGGCAAAGCGGACGGGGGCACGGGTGTCCGGCCCGATACCGCTGCCGACGGCGATCAACCGGTGGACGGTGCTCAGGTCGCCGCATGTGGACAAGAAGTCCCGGGAGCAGTTCGAGATCCGGACGCACAAGCGGCTGCTTGACATTCTTGATCCGACGCCGCAGACCGTCGATGCGCTGATGAAGCTTGATCTCGCGGCGGGCGTGGACGTAGAAATCAAACTGTAGGGCCCGATCGGCCTGCCTGGCAAGAAGCCTCTGTCCGGGTGAAGGGAACAGGTTATGAGCAAGGGAATTATCGGAAAAAAACTCGGCATGAGCCAGATCTTCTCGGGCGGTGAGCTCATACCCGTGACGGTCATCCAGGCCGGCCCCTGCGCCGTCGTCCAGAAGAAGACGGCCGAACGGGACGGTTATGCGGCGGTGCAGCTTGCTTTTGAAGAAGAGAAGCGCCAGAACAGGACCACCAAGCCCGTTGCCGGTCATTACAAAAAAGGCGCTGTGGCTCCACACCGGAGCCTGCGTGAGTTCCGGACGGAAGAGTTCGACCAGGGTCAGCAGGTGACCGTTGAGATCTTTCAGCAGGGTGAAATGGTCACGGTGAGCGGCGCCAGCAAGGGAAAGGGTTTTGCCGGCGTGATGAAGCGGCACAATTTCCGGGGCGGACCCGGGGGGCACGGTTCCATGTTCAACCGCGCGCCTGGCTCCATCGGCGCGAGCGCCTACCCCTCGCGCGTGCTGCCGGGGAAAAAACTGCCCGGCCACATGGGCGTTGACACGGTAACCGTCAAGAACCTGAAGGTCGTTGAAGTGCGGAAGGAACAGAACCTCCTGCTCGTGCGGGGCGCGGTCCCCGGCGGAAAGAACGGGATCGTGCTCATTTATAAGCAGAGCTGATTGCATTCAGAAAGAGATGGTGCGAACAATGTCGACAGTATCAGTCGCGATGGTCGATATGAACAACAAAAAGGTGAAGGATGTGAAGCTTCCCGCCCTGTTCGGGGCCGAGGTGAAGCCGCATCTTCTCCATTCGGCGGTTGTGAACCAGCTGGCGAACAGGCGCGCGGGCACCGCGTCCACCAAGACCAAGGGTCTGGTGAGCGGCGGCGGCAAGAAGCCCTGGAAGCAGAAGGGCACGGGCCGCGCCCGCTCCGGAAGCAGCCGTTCGCCGCTCTGGCGCCACGGCGGCACCGTTTTCGGCCCCCAGCCGCGGGATTATTCGTACAGCCTGCCGAAGAAGATGAAGCGTGCGGCCCTTACTGCGGCCCTGGCCGAGAAGGTAAAGGAGCAGCGCGTCATCGTTCTCGACAAGCTGGCGCTGGCAGAGCCTAAGACGAAGCAGATGTCTGCGCTGCTGGCGACACTTGGCGTATCGGAGAACGCCGTTGTACTTCTTTCCTCGGAGAACAGGAACGTGGCGCTTGCGGCGCGGAATATCCCGTCCGTGAAGGTGCTGCGGATGCAGAACATCAACGTCTATGATCTGCTGAAGTACCGCTATCTCATCACGACCGAGGATGCGCTGAACGCTCTTGAGGAGACCTACGGGAAATGACGACCGAACACTACGATATCATACGGATGCCGCGCATCACCGAGAAGGGTTCGCGCCAGAAGGACAAGAACAATGTGCTGACCTTTGTGGTCCGGAAGGACGCCAACAAGGTCCAGGTGCGGAAGGCGATCGAGGCGATCTTCAAGGTGAAGGTTGTGGACGTGACCACCGTGACCTGTGCGGGCAAGAAGAAGCGGCTCGGCATGCGCCAGGGCAGCAGGCCGGACTGGAAGAAGGCCTATGTGACGCTCAAGGCCGGTGAAAAGATCGACATATTCGAGGGTGCATAAATGGCGGTAAAAACCTACAATCCTACATCCCCGGGCAGGCGGTTCCAGACGTCGTCTTCCTTCGAGGAGATAACCCGGAGCAAGCCCGAGAAGTCCCTGGTCGTCAAGGTCAAGCAGGCGGGCGGCAGGAACAACCGGGGCAAGATCACGGTCCGCTATCGCGCGGGCTGGCACAAGAAGAAGTACCGGGTCATTGACTTCCGGCGCGAGAAGTTCGGAGTGCCCGCCTTGGTGGCGCACATCGAGTACGATCCGAACCGGACAGCCCGGATAGCCCTGCTCCATTACCGCGACGGCGAGAAGCGTTATATGCTTGCGCCTTTGGGCCTGCAGGTCGGAGACACGGTGGTGTCCGGCCCGGATGCGGACATCCGGACCGGAAACGCGCTTCCCATAACCTCGATCCCCGTCGGTACCGTGATCCACAACGTGGAGCTGAAGAAGGGGGCAGGCGGCCAGCTTGCGAGGAGCGCGGGTGCGTCGGTGCAGCTTCTGGCCCGTGAAGGCGAGTATGCGACCCTGCGGCTCAACTCCGGCGAAGTCCGCAAGGTCCGTTCGGAATGCATGGCGACCATCGGCCAGGTAGGCAATCTGGAGCATGAGAACATCACCATCGGAAAAGCGGGCCGCTCGCGGTGGTTGGGGAGGCGTCCCCGCGTGCGCGGCGTCGCCATGAACCCCGTGGACCATCCCCTGGGCGGTGGTGAAGGAAAATCCTCCGGCGGCCGGCCGGGATGCTCGCCCTGGGGGCTTCCTGACGGGAAGCGGACCCGGCGCAACAAGACGACGGGCAAGTATATCCTTTCACGCAGGACGAAGAGCAGATAGCAGCTGTGTCGCGGATGTCCGCAGAGATACCAGCAACGTGTGAATTGGAATTTGACGCCATTCATTCTTCCATTTCCCTTGCGCAACATGGAGGTAGCAGTGCCAAGATCGATTAAAAAAGGCCCCTTTGTCGACGAGAGCCTGATGCAGAAGATACAAGCGATGAATTCGTCGGGGGACAAGAAGATCTTCAAAACCTGGTCCCGCAGGTCGACGATCACGCCGGAATTCGTGGGCCATACCATGGCCGTGCACAACGGCAAAAAGTTCATCCCCGTGTACGTCACCGAGAACATGGTCGGGCACAAGCTGGGCGAGTTCTCGCCTACCAGGACCTTCAAGGGGCACGGCGGATCCAAAGCGAAGGCGGCTGAGAAGAGCAGCGCGCCCAAGAAATAGCGCGGTTGGGAGCCTGCGGGCGGCTGTTCAAGCCGCGGCCGCAGGCGGGGCAGGCGCATGAAAGAGGATGCTGAGCATGGACGCAAGCGCAACGGTCAGACATATACGGATCACGCCACGCAAGGCGCGGCAGGTGATAGATCTCATTCGCGGTAAGCAGGTGGGCGAGGCGAAGAATATACTCGAATTCACGCCGCTGCATGCCGCGCGCATCGTGAAGAAGCTGCTCGATTCGGCGGTGGCGAATGCCGAGCAGAAGAAGATCGGCGATCTTGATACGCTCAAGATCTCCGAGGCCTTTGTGAACCAGGGCGCGACCCTGAAGCGGCTCCGGGCGCGGGCCATGGGGCGCGGCAACCAGATCAGGAAGAGGACCAGCCATATCACGCTGGTGCTTTCCGCATAAGAAACGGGACGGTGGAGGCGGTATGGGCCAGAAAGTACATCCGAACGGGCTGCGGCTCGGCATAATTCGCACCTGGGATTCCCGGTGGTTCTCGAAGAAGAACTATGCGGGGCTCCTGCACGAGGACATCAAGATCCGCAAGATCGTGAAGGAGCGGCTCATGCATGCCGGCGTCTCGAAGGTCGAGATCGAGCGGGCCGGCCAGAAGGCCAAGATCAATATTTTCACGGCGCGGCCGGGCATCATCATCGGCAAGCGGGGCGCCGAGGTGGACAAGCTCAAGAAGGACCTGGAAACGCTCACCGGCAAGCAGCTGTACATCAACATCCAGGAGATCAGGCGGCCGGAGCTGGACGCACAGCTCGTGGCCGAGAACATAGCGCTCCAGCTGGAGCGCCGTATTGCCTTCCGGAGAGCGATGAAGAAGGCCGTGACATCGGCCCTTCGCCTCGGCGCGCAGGGGATCAAGATCACCTGCGCAGGGCGCCTCGGCGGCTCGGAGATCGCGCGGACCGAGTGGTACCGGGAAGGATGGGTGCCCCTGCATACGCTGCGGGCGGACATTCAGTACGGATTTTTTGAAGCAAAGACGACCATGGGCCAGATCGGCGTCAAGGTCTGGATCTACAAGGGCGAGATACTGCCGCAGGCGAAGACGGTAGTGGCCTAAGCGGCGGAGCTGATCGACAGCAGGGACATGACGACGGAGTAAAGGACGACGGATATGCTGGCACCGAAACGGGTAAAGCACAGG
>JBBIHD010000082.1:4486-8821 GCA_037447195.1 Nitrospirota bacterium
GACGGGAACGGCCTACCGCGGCGCGGAAGTGAGCTACGGGGAGTTCGGTCTCAAGGCAACGGAGCCGGGATGGATCACGAGCCGGCAGATCGAGGCCGCACGTATTGCCATGACGCGTCATGTAAAGCGCGGGGGAAAGATCTGGATACGGATATTCCCGGACAAGCCCATCACCAAGAAGCCCGCGGAAACGCGCATGGGGAAGGGGAAGGGCGCTCCTGAATACTGGGTGGCCGTTGTGAAGCCCGGCAGGGTCCTGTACGAGATGGGCGGCGTTGACGAGGCGATCGCGCGGGAGGCCTTCCGGCTTGCGGCTTACAAGCTTCCCATCGCGACGAAGTTCGTGTCGCGGGAGGGATCGTTATGAAGACACAGGCAGGAGAGCTGCGGGACCTCTCGGCCGTAGAACTGGCGGCGAAGGCGGCTGACCTCAAGAAGGAGCTGTTCAATCTCCGGTTCCAGCAGGCGATGGGTCAGATCGAAAATCCGATGCGGTTGCGGGTGCTCCGCAGGGAGATAGCGAGAACAAAAACGATACTGAAGGAAAAACATGGGCGAGTATAAGAAAAGAAAATCCTACACCGGTCGCGTGGTGAGCGACAAAATGAACAAGACGGTGGTGCTGGCGGTGACGCGCAGGATCTCCCATCCCCGCTACAACAAGACCGTTACCCGGACGACGCGATTCAAGGCGCACGACGAGAAGAACGAGTGCAAGATCGGCGACCTGGTGCGGTTCATCGAGACCAGGCCGTTGTCGAAGGACAAGCGGTGGGTCGTCCTGGAGATTCTTGAAAAGAGCCGTACGGCGCGGCTCGAGGAGAGCGCCGCAGCTTCACGAGGAGCGGAGAAGCCATGATCCAGCAGCAGACGGTTCTTGACGTTGCCGATAATTCCGGCGCGAAAAAAGTGATGTGCATCAAGGTGCTCGGCGGCACCCGGAAGCGCTATGCCTCGCTGGGCGACGTGATCGTGGTGGCGATCAAGATGGCGATTCCCGACGGCCAGGTGAAGAAGGGGACCGTTGCGAAGGCGGTGGTGGTGCGTACGACGAAGGAAGTCCGCCGCGCTGACGGTTCGTATATCAAGTTCGACCGGAACGCCGCGGTGCTGATCAACGCGCAGAACGAGCCGATCGGAACGCGCATCTTCGGCCCCGTGGCGCGGGAATTGCGCAGAAAAAATTTCATGAAGATCATCTCCCTTGCGCCGGAAGTGCTCTAGGACGGGCGACGGCGCGGTTTCCTTTAAGGAAGGCATATGCAGATCAAGAAGAATGATACAGTGGAAGTGACGACCGGCCGGGACCGGGGCAAGCGCGGCAGGGTGATTGCCGTTCATCCCGCGGAAAACCGCCTCGTCGTCGAGAAGCTCAATATGATCAAACGCCATACGCGCCCGAACCAGCAGATGCGGCAGGGCGGTATTGTCCAGAAAGAAGCACCGCTGTCGGCGTCCAACGTGAAGCTCATTTGTCCCAAGTGCGCCAAACCGACAAAGACGGCGCGAAAGATGAATGAGGGGAGCGCACGCAGCAGCAGGGTATGCCGGGCCTGCAGCGAGACGCTCGATTGATCGGCGAAGGGTAAACCTGCGGCCGTCCCTCCGGAGCAACGGGGACCGGGCGGCCGATGAAACCAGAAGGAAGCATACAGGAAACGCACTCTATGGCAGACAAGAAAGATACGAAGAAGGACACGAAGGGCGGCCAGAAGAAGCCCGCAGCTGCGGCCCCCAAAAAGGCGGCCAAGGCGCCGGCTAAGGACGCCAAGAAGGAGGCCAGGAAGGCGGCGCCCGCGGCAGAGCCCAAGGCGGCTGCTCCTGCCCGGCCCAAAGAGGCGGCGCCTCCTCCCCGGCTGCAGGAGAAGTACCTCAAGTCGGTCGTGCCTGCGATGATCAAGGAGTTCAACTACTCCAGCAGCATGCAGGCTCCGAGGATACTGAAGGTCGTGCTGAACGTGGGCATGGGCGAGGCGATCTCGAACGCCAAGGCCCTGGACCATGCCGTTGATGAGCTTGGCCGGATCACGGGACAGCGTCCGGTGGTCACGCGTGCGAAGAAATCGATCGCAAATTACAAGCTCCGCGAAGGCATGCCCATCGGCTGCTCAGTGACGCTCAGGCGCGCCCGTATGTATGAGTTCCTCGACCGGCTGATCAGCGCCGCTCTTCCGCGCATCAGGGACTTCAAGGGCATTTCGTCCAAGTCCTTCGACGGCAGGGGCAACTATTCGATGGGCATTAAAGAGCAGGTGATCTTTCCCGAGATCGAGATCGACAAGGTCGATTCAATTCACGGGATGGACATAGCAATCGTGACGACGGCAAAGACGGATGAAGAAGGAAGGGCGCTGCTGGGGCATCTCGGCATGCCGTTCCGGAAGTAATCCTGGCGCAAAAGGCTCCACGGGAGGAACCATGGCAAAGAAGTCTTTAATGGCGAAGGCAGCCAGAACCCCGAAGTTCAAGGTTCGTGAATATAATCGCTGCCCCCTGTGCGGAAGATCGCGGGGGTATCTCAGAAAATTCGATATGTGCCGCATCTGTTTCAGGAACAGGGCGCTCCGGGGTGAGATCCCGGGCGTGATCAAGGCAAGCTGGTAAGCACCGGCGAAGGGGCTCGAAACTCATGATGACCGATCCGATCGCGGACATGCTGACGCGCATCCGCAACGCCAGCAAGACAAGGCTGGAAAAAGTCGACATTCCGTCGTCGAAACTCAAAATTGAGATCGCAAAGATCCTGAAGGACGAGGGATACGTCAAGAACGTGAAGCTCGTGAAGGACCGCAGGCAGGGCCTGGTCCGCATCTATCTCAAGTATCAGGACGATGAGATGTCGGCGATCCAGGGCTTGAAGCGCATCAGCAAGCCGAGCAGCAGGGTCTATGTGGGGTCCGACGCGGTGCCGCGGGTCCTGAACGGCCTGGGCATTGCGATCCTGTCGACGCCCAAGGGCATCATCACGGGGGCGCGGGCGCAGAAGGAAAACGTGGGCGGAGAAGTGCTCTGCCACGTGTGGTAGCAGGGCATTCGCAGCTTCACACTGTTCATGAGAAGGCAGGACTATTATGTCGAGGATTGGGAAAAAACCGATTGTGCTTCCTTCCGGCGTTGATGCGCGGGTGGAAACCGGCAAGGTGACGATCAAAGGGCCGCTCGGGGAGCTTTCACAGCGGGTGAATCCCCGGCTGACCGTGAAGAAGGAAGACAGCCGCCTGGTCGTGGAGCGCCCGTCGAACCAGAAGATATACCGGGAGCTTCACGGGCTGACGAGAAATCTGCTGGCCAACATGGTCACGGGCGTGAGCAAGGGATATGAGCGGACCCTTGAGATCTCCGGCGTGGGCTTCCGCGCCTCGGTCCAGGGTTCGAACCTGATGCTCTCGCTGGGGTTCTCCCATCCCGTTGTATATCCGCTTCCCCAGGGCATCAAGGCGGCCGTTGACGCAAAGCAGACGCAGATCCTGCTGAAGGGGATCGACCGGCACCTGATCGGCCAGGTCGCCGCTAATCTGCGGGCGATCAAGAAGCCTGAACCGTACAAGGGCAAGGGCATCAAGTACGGCGGCGAGGTCATCAAGCGGAAAGAAGGCAAGGCCGGCAAGGCCGGTAAGTAAGCGAACCGGAAGTGATCCTCACGAGCGGCGCCGGAATGCCGGCAACGGCGGCGCGGCGAGTGATGACAGGGAGTGAACCGTGACAGAGAGCAAGGCGAAAGCAAGGCAAATACGGCATAAGCGGGTGCGGAAAAAGGTGGCCGGGACAGCGGCCCGTCCGCGGCTGACCGTTTTCAGGAGCCTGCGCCATATCAGCGCGCAGATCATCGACGATGAGGCAGGCAGGACGATAGTATCGGCATCGACGCTCGGCAAGGATTTTTCCGGCAGCGGCGCGAGCCGCGGCGGCGTCGAGGCCGCCAAGAAGATCGGCATGGCGATCGCTGAGAAAGCCAAAGGAAAGAATATCAAGGACGTGGTCTTTGACCGCGGTGGATACAAGTACCACGGCAGCATCAAGGCGCTCGCTGACGCGGCGAGAGAGCAGGGCCTCAATTTTTAGCGGCGCCGGATTTTAGCGGAGGATACTTTGGCAGAACGATATACGGCAGACAGCGGCGACGGCCAGGAAATCAAGGACAAACTGGTCTCCCTGAACAGAGTGGCCAAGGTGGTCAAGGGCGGCAAACGGTTCAATTTCAGCGCGCTCGTGGTCGCCGGCGATGGGAACGGCAAGGTAGGCGTGGGAAAAGGCAAGGCCGCCGAAGCGCCCATTGCCATAAAAAAAGCGCTTGACCGCGCCAAGAAGAACATGGTCAGCGTGACCCTCAAGGGG
>JBBIHD010000083.1:0-8755 GCA_037447195.1 Nitrospirota bacterium
GTCCCGGGGCATCCCTTCAACCAGGCGCGCCCGCTCCGCGAGGAGCGCCTCCGTCTCCTGCCGTCTCGCGAGCGACGCCCGGACGTCCATGTCCATCGCTTCGGCGAGCTCCGCCAGTCGACGGCTCCGGTGCTCGACCTGCCGGACGTGCTTGAAGAACAGGAGCAGGCCGAGCGCCAGGACCGCGGCGGCGAGCAGGACGATCCTGACCCGCGCGGGGAGGAACGGCCTTCGACCGGCGGCCGCGAACAGGCCGTCCGGCCCGCGGCGGCCGATGGCGATCGACTCCAGCGGCAGGTACTCGGCGCCGTCGATCCTCTCGAGCAGGGAAAGCTCGCCTCCCGCGGCGACGACGAGGAGCGGCCCGATCCGCTGCTCCGCGGGAAGCCGGGCCTCCTCCGCGCCGGGGTCGAGCCTCCTGCCCCGTGGCGCCCTCCTCACGGTGGACGAGACGAGGAGGCCGTCCCGGTAGACGAGCAGCTCGGCCCACCGCTCGCGGCAGAACCAGACCCGGAAGGGTCCCCGGCGCGGCACCCTGGCCGAGACGAGCTGGTACGGCAGCACGAGCGGGCGCCCGCCGGCGGCCGCGCGGTACGCTTCCACGGTTGCCGCGCGCGCGACGGAAACGACCGCCTTCCGCGCCGCCCCGCACCCAGACGTAATAGGTGCCGGCGGCGGGAAAGGTGGAATTGAACCGGATGGAGATGTCGCGGTGCCGCTGGGTCTCCGAGAAGAGGGTGATCGTGGCCTCTGATTCCGAAAGCACCTGCTGCCGGTCGGGCGACAGCAGCCTGATCGTGACCAGGAACTCTCCCTTGCCGCCGGACCACTCGTTCACAATGGCAAAGCGCGGGTGCACCGCGGGGAATGAATTGGCATAGATGGTCTCGAAGAGCCCCATGAGGCTGAACTTGCCGCCCATTTCCTGGCGCACATCATCGCAGAGCAGCGTGTAGGAAAGATGCGGTCGTGTTTTCTTCATTGTCATGTGTTCACAGTAGCATACGGATCTTTCCCCGTCAATATCGAAAAAAAGTAATTACTCAGGTCAGCCGCTCGCTCCGTCGCTTAGCGTGCCATAAAACGCTGAAATGTAAACAGAACGAGTGCTTGTATCCGCAGTGCTTCCGATCCGCGGTCGCTTGCACTGCACGCTCACAGCGCCTGTCGCCCATGGCTGGCCTGAGTACCTGAGCAGTTACGAATGTCCTGCGAAAAAGAACGATCCGCACCGGGCATCAGCCTGTTTTTCCTTGACAAAATACCCTGTTGTCAGTAATCTAAGCGGCGATTCCTATGACGCCTTCCGAACATTCACAACTTATCGAAAGCCTCCATCCGCTCGAGATCAGGTTCCTTTCGAGCTTTGCGGAGCAGGAAAACCGCGCCACGCCGGAGATCATGACCGCTTCGGGCCTTGATGAATCGAGGCTTGATATGGCCGCCGGATGGCTCCAGTCAAAAGGCCTGCTGAGCATTACGGGCGAACGGGTCACGTCCCTTGTGTCCCTTACCGAGACCGGCGCTGCCTACCGGGAACAGGGCGCGCCGGAGATGCGGATCATCATTGCCCTTCGCGAGGGGAAGCAGCCCACGGTCAAGGACATCCTGCAGTCCTGGGGTCTGGACCCGTCGGAAGTGAGCTCTGCTGTCGGCGCGTTGAAGGAAGCGGCCGTGGTCAAGATCGTTTCCGGCGGCGTTCTGGCGCTGAGCGAGAACCCCGATGTGGCTCCCTATCAATTCCTTGCCGACCTGATCGCCGCGGTGGCCGCAAAGGATCAGGCCGATCTCGCCGATTTTCCCCCGGACCAGCAGGCCGCCATTCAGGCGAACTTTCACAAGCGGGGCAAATCCAAGGGCATCTTCCGGATCACTGAAAAAAAAGAGCGGACCTACGGCCTCACGGCTGCAGGGGCCGCGGTAGCCGGGCTTTTGCGCCAGCGCGGAGCCACGGCAGATGAAGTGTCGGCCCTCACGCCGGAGATGCTCAAGACCGGCTCATGGAAGCAGAAGAAGTTCCGCGCCTACAATATCTCGCTCAGCCCGCCCCGCATCGGCATCGGCAGGAAGCATCCCTACCGGGAGTTCCTCGATTTTGTGAAGTATAAGTTCATCGGCATGGGCTTTGAGGAGATGCGCGGCCCCCTGGTGGAGAACGAATTCTGGGACATGGACGCGCTGTTCATGCCGCAGTTCCACCCTGCCCGCAACATTCATGACGTCTATTTTGTGAAGGACCCCACGCATTGCAGGAAGATCGAGGAGCCCTACGGAAAGCAGGTTGCCGCGGCGCACAAGAACGGGGGCAGGACCGGCTCCACCGGCTGGCGCTATGACTTCGACATCGAGCGGGCCAAACGGCTGATCCTGCGCAGCCAGGGCACGGCCGTGTCGGCCCGGACCCTCGGTTCGGGGCCAAAGGCGCCGGGGAAATACTTCTCCATTGCCCGGTGCTTCCGCTACGATGCCGTGGACGCGACCCATGCGCCCGATTTCTACCAGGTCGAGGGTATCGTTCTGGGAGAGGACATCAATTTCCGGGCCCTGCTCGGACTGCTGCAGCTCTTCGGCAAGGAGATCGCCGGGGCAGGGGAGTTCCAGTTCCGGCCGGCCTATTTTCCCTTTACCGAACCGTCGGTGGAACTGCATGTGCGGCACCCTGAACTGGGGTGGATGGAACTGGGCGGCGCCGGCATATTCCGGCCCGAGGTGACCGTGCCGCTCGGCGTGAACGTTCCCGTGATCGCCTGGGGGCTCGGCCTTGACCGCATGGCCATGGTGGCCCTGGGGATCCAGGACATCAGGGACCTCTTCTCGACGGACCTGGATTTCATCAGGACCAAGAAAATACGACTCGGATAGCAAGTTTTTGGACGCGGATTTACACGGGTAAGCACGGATAGTTCAAATAATAAAAGCGAATCCAGAATCCAGTAAGCACCCGATGGGCGAAGTCTAACTGTGTCCATCAGTGGTTACAACTGCCGTTGCTAGGGCCATCATAGGTTATCGCCTTTGGAGCTTATTTGATATTTGGGTTTTGTTTTTTGGAATTTAAACGACGATGCCTACCATAGACATTAAAAAACAGGACCTCGAAACGCTGATCGGGAAGAAGCTGTCCCTTGCAGCCCTCGAGAAGCACCTGATGCTCGCCAAGGCGGAGCTGAAGGAGTATGTCGAGAAGACCGATGATCTGAAGGTGGAG
Source organism: Nitrospirota bacterium (assembly GCA_037447195.1). Classification (GTDB taxonomy): domain Bacteria; phylum Nitrospirota; class UBA9217; order UBA9217; family UBA9217; genus GWC2-57-13. The sequence continues at coordinate 3,209 of JBBIHD010000083.1, forward strand.
CTTTCGGACAGCAACCGGCCTGACCTGTGGTCCGCTGAAGGCGTGGCGCGCCAGATCCGCATTTTTCTCGCAGGCGCCGCAGAGGATTATCCCTACTTCCGGCCGGGCAGAAAGGCCACGCGGGTGATCAGCGTTGCCAGGGAGATGAAGGCCGTCCGGCCCTATATTGCCGCCTGTACGGCATCAGGCCTGCGCATGACCGACGATATGCTTGCCCAGATGATCCAGAGCCAGGACAAGCTGGCCGACATCTTCGGGCGCAAGCGCACAACGGTCTCCATCGGCATCTATGAGCTTGACCGCATCACCTTTCCCGTCGAATACCGGCTGGCCGAGCCGTCATCGGTCTCTTTCACCCCCCTTGGCATGGATGCAGGCCTTACGCTGGCTGAGATCCTTGAGCAGCACCCCAAGGGAAAGGAGTACGGCGCGATCGTGAAGCCCTTCTCCTCCTACCCGGTGCTTATCGACAGCATGGGCCGCGTGCTGTCCTTTCCGCCGATCATCAACAGCCGCGACATCGGCGAAGTGAAGCCGCGGACACGGCAGGTGCTTATCGAGGTGACGGGCACGGACATGCGCATGACGGCATTGACGCTCAATATCCTTGCCTCCGGGTTCTATGACCGGGGGGCGGACATCGATCCGGTCCTTGTCGCCTATCCCTATGCAACGGACCTCGGGAAGCGCGTTTCCTTCCCCGTGGACCTGTCCAGGCCCGTAAAAATTTCCCTTGCCGCCTTCCAGAAAGGCCTGGGTGAGAAGGTCCCGGCAACGGATGTGAAAAAAAGGCTCACCTCGTACGGCCATACCGTGAAGGGAACAGGCGCCCTGCTTTCCGTGACCGCTCCTCCCTACCGGGACGACATCATGCACAGCGTGGACCTTGTGGAGGACTACGCCATCAGCAGGGGCTACGAGTCCTTCAGCCCCCTCATGCCCGAGCAGTCCACGGTGGGGTCACTCACCGGGCTGGAGCTGCTGTCCGATACGGTGCGCGGACACTTGACGGGCGCGGGCTTTCAGGAGATCATGTCCAATATCCTGTGCGCGCAGGCTGAGCTGCAAGACGTCATGCCTGCAGGAGAGCGGCTTGTTGAGGTGGAGAACCCCATGTCCCTCGCCTATTCGGTCCTCCGGAACCGCGTCGTGCCCTCGCTGCTTCGCGTGGAAGCGGCCAGCTCCAAGGCTTTTTATCCCCACCGGATATTTGAAGCCGGGGAAGTGGCCGTCCATGACTCCGGGGAGAACATGGGTTCGCGCACCGAGCTCCATTGCGCGGCGCTCCTGTCCCATCCGGCGGCCAATTTTTCCGAGATACAGTCCACGCTCGACATCCTGCTGTACTATCTCGGCATCGAGTACCGCCTTGAGCGCGCCGAGCACCCCCTCTGCATGGCCGGCCGGTGCGGCAGGATCCTTTCCGGAGCAACGGACCTGGGTTTCATCGGCGAAGTCGCGCCATCAGTACTCGAACCGCGCCAGATCACCATGCCCTGCGCATGCTTCGAGGTCAATCTGAACGCGCTTGCCGCGCTCCTGGACGAGGCATAGGCGGCGCGTCCTGCTCTGCCTGTCGCGCCTGTCTTTCTTCATTCCGGCCGGGAAGCGGCTGCGTGGTCCCGATCTGCACTGTCCCCGTACGATGAACTTTCCGCTTTTTCTTTCCTGTCCATGTTTGGTATAATAACCTCCTGATCATCCGATACGATTATTATTCCATCACTCTATTCTTTCTCGCAGCATGCGTTCCTTCCATCACGACGCGCGAGGTCCCGTTGGAATGAAAAGGCCGAGCCCTTCAGTTAAATCACAAAGATCCCGGAGTGCAGTACCTTCCGGTCGCGGGCGATCTTCGGCTTCGGCTCGGCCGGTCGAGGAGCAGTTTCGGCTTTTCTTTGATGCAATGCCGCAGGGATGCGCGTATCACGAGATCGTTGTTGATTCTCGGAACAGGCCGGTGGACTATATTTTCCTTGGCGTGAACAGGGCCTTTGAACGATTGACGGGACTGTCGGCAAAGGATATCGTTGGCAGGAAGGCAACAGAAGTCATCCCGGAAATCAACAATTCGAAGTTTGACTGGATCGGCGCCTATGGGAAGGTCGCCCTGCGGGGAACGGAACTGCGGACCGAGCACTATGCCGAAGCCCTGAAGAAGTGGTTTTTTCTCACCGCCTACTCGCCGGAAAAAGGGTATTTTGTCGTCCTCTTAGAAGATGCAACCGAACAAAAGGAAAAGGAAGATCATCTTCGGCGGTCCCGCGACGAACTGGAGACGCGCGTACAGGACCGGACGGAGGAACTGGCCGAAGCGGCGGAATCGCTCGAGCTGTTCCGGGGCCTTATTGAACAGACGAACGACGCAATCTTTCTCGTGGACATAGCTACGGGCCGCTTCCTCGATTTCAATGCCTCGGCCTGTGACCTGCTGGGATATACCCGCGAAGAGATGCGTGGACTGGGCGTCACGGATGTTGCCGTGCATATATCCGACCAGGCCGCATGGGGGGAGCTGGTGCGGGTGCTGAAGGAAAAGGGATATCGGGTTTCCGAAACGGAGGTCCAGCGCAAGAACGGATCGAAGCTCATCATTGAGCTGAGCAGCAGATATATCATTCAGTTTGGCCGTGCGTATGTCCTTACCGTGGCGCGGGATATCACTGCACGCAAAGCAACCGAGAACATGGTCAACGCCACGAACGCCCTGCTGAGGGAGTTTGCGAAGGTGTCGTCGAGGAAGGAATATCTCGACGCCGTGGTGGACATTATCGGCAAATGGAGCGGCTGCCGCTGTGTGGGGATCCGGATCAAGGACAGGACCGGGCATGTGCCCTATGAAGCATGCCGGGGCTTCAGCCGGGAGTTCTGGGAATCGGAGAACATGATCCTGCTGCAGGGTAATGAATGTGTCTGCAGCAGGGTAATGACCGGAGCCATTGAAGCGCAGGACAGGCCGGCCATGACACCAGGCGGGTCTTTTTATTCAGGCAATACACGGGAATTCGTCGAGGCCATGTCCGGCAGGGAGCGGTCACGCTACCGGGGTGTGTGCATTCATAATGGATTCACTTCCCTTGCGATCGTTCCCCTGCGGCATCGGGGATCGGTCCTGGGTGCGATCCACCTGGCCGACGAACGAGAGGGAATGGTATCGCCTGAGTCGGTGGAATTCATCGAGACCATGACGACGCTCATCGGCGAGGCGGTCAAGCGCTTCGACATGGAGGACGATCTCAGGAACAACTACAACGCCCTGCGGGAAAACAGCGAGCTGATGTCGCAGATGTTCTCCAATATGCATATTCATATCGCTTATATGGACCCTGAGTTCAATTTCATCAGGGTGAACAGGAAGTATGCGGAAGCGGACAGCCGGGACCCCGGTTTTTTCCCCGGGAAGAACCACTTTGCCCTCTATCCCCACAAAGAGAACGAGGCCATTTTCAGGCGTGTCGTAGAATCGGGAGAGCCCTACTCGGTCTTCGAGAAGCCCTTTACCTATCCGGAGCAGCCGGAGCGGGGCACGAGCTACTGGGACTGGAGCCTCCAGCCGGTGAAAGACGCTGACGAGAAGGTTGTGGGGCTTGTGTTGAGCCTCGTTGACGTTACCGAACGCAGGAGGGCCGAGGCGGAACGCGAGCTTCTTGTTGCTGCTGTTGAGGCCGCGGCCGAGGCGGTTGTCATCACTGACACGAGCGGAAAGATCGAGTACGTCAATCCGGCCTTTGAGCAGATCACCGGCTATGCCGGCATGGAGGTCCTGGGGGGCGACCTCCATATGCTGGACAGCGGTCATCATGGCCCGGATTTTTACGCACAGCTCCGAGATGAGCTGCGGCGAAAGGGGGTCTGGCGAGGCATCGTGGTGAACAAAAGAAAGGACGGCACGCTGTATCATGAGGACTGCACCTATGCGCCGGTGCGGGACCCCGAGGGCGTGGTGGTCAATTACGTTTCCATCAAGCGGGATGTGACCGAAAAAATGCGGCTGGAATCCATTGCCCAGGCCGTGGACACCATGAACAGCATCGGATTTATTTTTTCCGGTATACGGCACGAGATCGGCAATCCCGTGAATTCCGTGAATATGATCCTGGGCGTTCTGAAAGCAAAGCTCGCCGGGCTGCCGACCGACGCCATACGCGACTATGTGGAACGGGCGCTGGCCCAGATGGGTCGGGTCGAATATCTGCTCAAGTCGCTCAAGAATTTCAATCTGTACGAAACTCCCGAGATACGCGATGTTGAACTTGCACCGTTCCTCGACAAATTCCTCTCACTCGTATCCGAGGACCTGCGGAAGAAGGGGATCGCCGTTGATGCCGAAGTGTCCTCAGGGGCTGAACAGGTGGCGGCCGACCCCCGGGCGCTGCAGCAGCTGCTGCTGAACGTATTGACCAATGCGTCGGACGCGCTGGAAGGGCGTGAGCGTCCACGCGTGACGATCGGCGCATCGAAGGCCGGGGGGCTCATACGGCTGCGCATACAGGACAACGGGAGCGGCATGAGCCCGGAGGAACAGGCGCGCCTGTTCACGCCCTTTTATACGACGAAGGAAAAAGGCACGGGGCTCGGGCTCGTGATCGTGAAAAAGATGATCGCCCGCATGCATGGGACCATAGCAGTGGAGAGCCGGAAGGGTGAAGGCACGACCGTTGACATCTTTCTGCCGGAGGTAAAACGTGAGCGCTCAAAGTTCGAAGCGAACACTGCTGATCATTGACGACGACCGCCTGTTCTGCGACGCCGTCCGGGACTATTTTTCCGATGATTCAGTCGATGTCCTTGCTGCGCATACCGTGGCTGAAGGCCGGGCCGTATTTACAGGCCGGCGCATGGATGTCGTGCTGCTTGACCAGAAGCTGCCCGACGGCGAAGGGCACAGCCTCTGCACCGACATACTCCAGTACAATGACGAGACAAAGATCATCTTCGCCACCGCTTTTCCGAGCTTTGAGCATGCCGTCAAGGCCCTCAAGGCCGGCGCTCATGACTACCTGTCGAAGCCTTTTGAACTGGAGGAGCTCGGCCTTGCCGTGCGCCAGTCCTTGCGCACGATAGACCTTGAGCGGTACGAGCAGCTTCAGAACTACGAACGCAGCAAGGCTGTTGAAGAAGCCGTCATCATCGGGGGATCAGGCCTCGCCGAGGCGCTGCGGCTCGTGGGACTGGCGGCAACAACTGACTCACCGGTCCTCATAACCGGAGAGACCGGGACGGGCAAGACCCTTGCGGCAAAGGCGATCCATTACCGGAGCAGCGCGGCGCAGGCGCCCTTTGTCAGCATCAACTGCGCGGCGCTGCCCGAGACCCTTATCGAGGCCGAACTCTTCGGGTATGAGAAGGGGGCCTTTACCGGAGCAGCGTCGCCCAAGCGAGGCTTGATCGAAATGGCCGAAGGCGGCACCATATTCCTTGACGAGATCGGAGAAATGCCCCTTCATACCCAGGCGAAGCTGCTCGGCATCCTCGAGGACAGGCAGGTGCGCCGGCTGGGCGGCGTGTCGAGCCGTCCCGTCAACGTGCGCATTATCGCGGCCACGG
>JBBIHD010000084.1:0-8576 GCA_037447195.1 Nitrospirota bacterium
GAGCGTGGATCTGAGAGCGTTGTTAGTCATGTCCATCCCAATCGTACCGTCCTCGCCGACCATGCCGACCTTCGACGAGGGGCTCATGATCGATGGTCCGCCGCGCAGTCCCAGTACCCGGTAGCGGAGTGTCACATAGGGTGTGGTGAAGTCGACAGTGCGGGCGCGAAATTCAGTCGGCGTGATGGCGCTGAGTGCGATATCCGCTTTCCCTGTCGCCACCGCATCGATTGAGCTTATTTTGAGATCCGGTCCCAAGAACGTCACCTCCCGCGACAGGAGCTTGCCCAAAGCCCGAGCCAGATCGGCCTCGAGCCCGACGGCCTGACCGTTCTCATAGCCGTGCAGCGGCAGGTAGTTTCCCTTCATGGCTACGCGCAGCGGCTGGCTAGGCCCGCTCTGCTGGGGTGGCACCTGGTCCGCCATGACGATGGACGCGAGGATAGCGACGATGATGGTCCCGAAAAAAATAACCGGACCGGCGGTCTGGCGCGTCCGGCATTTACTGCAATAAACATCTTCTGCCGCCGCTTCTTTGCCGCAGCTCGCGCAGAGAGCCATGGATCAAACCTCCTTGTACGACCTCTGTAGGGGGTAAAATCTTTACAGATTGTTGAAAAACCCTGATGAATTGATCCGATAGTATCATGAACGCAGGATAAAGTACAGCCGCATAGATCGCGGATCTTGCTGCAGGGCGCTTCAATAGAGCAATATGTCGCTGAAAGCCAGGGGCGGTGAGCAATCACCGCCTCTTTTTTTATGCCTTCTGCCGCAGGGATGTTCCAGCGGTCCCTCACGTTCCACGGAAGGTGCGGTGGAACAGGGCGGCCGCGACGGCGATGGAGCAGGCGAGCAGCAGAAAGAGGTTGCTGTAGGGCCCCGCGGCCTCGCCGGCGGCAAGAGGATTGACAGGGGGATGGCTCCCTGTCAGGTCCAGCAGACGGCCGATAAGTGCGGCGCTGAAAGCGCCGGACATGAAGAAGAAGAGGTTGTACATGCCCATGCCGACGCCCATCTGCTCCCGCGGCAGCGTGCCTGATACGGTGTGGGCCAGCGACGACTGCATGAAGGAAAACCCGACATAGCAGACAATGAGCGTCAGGGAAACGATCCAGGGCGCGAGGCCCGCAACGCCGGAGAGCAGGACAAAGCCCGCCCCGAGCAGGGCCAGTCCCGTATAGACCAGGGGAATGCTTCCCTTCCGGTCCACAAGCCTGCCGCCGATCGTGCCGAGGACCGCAGCGCTCATGGCGCCGGGGAACATGACCAGTCCGATATGCTCCGTGCCAAGATCGTTCAAAGCGCGGAGCATGAGGGGCGTCATGAACATCATGCCGAAGATCGTGCCAACGACGAGAAAGCCTGTGGCGATCATGTTCCTGTACCGGACGTTCCGGAACAGGTCGGGGCTGACAAAGGGCGCTGTCCTGCGCCGGATATGCAGAATGAACCAGAGTGCAAAGCCGGCAGCGACAGGCAGGATCCACCAGAGGCCCAGGGTGATGAAGAGGAGCAGCGGACCGATCGCGGCTGCCATGAGCAGAGCACCCGCGATGTCAAAGCGGCCTCCGCTGGCTGTTTCCCGCGGCAGATTGCGGCGCAGGGACGGCAGCGTCAGCAGCGTTACGGCCGAGAGCATGAACAGGAAGCGCCAGTGAAAGGTCCCTGTGATGTAGCCGCCCAGGACAGGGCCCACACCGCCGCCGAAAGCCACGGTGGAGGCTATCACACCGAGCACGCGGCCCTTGATCTCAGCGGGGAAATACCGCGTGGCAATGAGCATGGCAAGAGCGGGGATCGCGCCGCTTCCCGCGGCCTGGATAATGCGGCCTGCGACCAGCATGGGGTACCATTGGGACAGAAAGCCGACGAGAGAGCCGGCGTTGAAGAGCGCGAGGCCAAGGGCGATGAGGTTCCGCACCGGATAGCTGTCCGCAAGCCGGCCGTAGGTGACGGAGCCGATGGCGAAGATGACGATGTATCCGCTCACGACCCAGCTCACCTGCGACGGCAGAAGGTGGAACTGCCGGGCAATGTCAGGCAGCGACACGTTGAACATGGTGCCGTTCAGGACCGAGAAGAAGATGCAGACGGACAGCAGGATGGTGAGCTTGCGCTGAGCGGCCGGGTCGGTCACGGTTCTTTCGTCGTATGCGTGCTGTTCGCTGTTCACGGTGGCCCTCTCATGGCCGCGGCAGGTGATGGTCCACCCACTGGACGAGGTCGATCTTTTCCTTCGGTGCGCCGTCCATGCGGGCGGCCTGGCCGCCATTCCGGAAAAGGATGAAGGTCGGCGTTGCATGGACCTTGAACTGTTTGGCCAGCGCCGGTTCAGAGTCGATATCGACCCTGATGACCTTGAGCGTACCGGCGCGCCAGTTCGCCAGATCGTTCACCACGGGCTCGACCATGCGGCAGTAGCCGCACCATTTTGCCCAGAACTCGACGAGCAGGGCCCCGGGCCAGTCGCCGAGTTCCTGATCGAAGGTCGATCCGGTCCCCTCAACAGGCGCATGGGGTACGGAGAGAGGGGCCTTGCACTGGCCGCAGAGGGGGCGGGCCTTCAGTTTCTCTGCGGGAACATTGTTCAGCGTTCTGCAGGCCCCACAGCGTACAATGATCTTATCCGATGTCATCACGTCTTCCTCTGCCCTGTCCGAATACCTGCTCGTCAGTTCTGCGTAGAAGATATGCAATTATACGCATGAGGGCATTGTCTGGCAACAGGCTTGTTCGGAGCGACTGTTGCCATGGCGGGATCACGGACAACCTGCTGACGAACGTCCGGGTGGTGAAGCACTTTTTGGATAGAGGCATCGGGATCAGCGGGAAAGAAAGGCAAAAAGGAACGATCATATTCAGGCCATGACTCGGGCAGGGCCCGCTGCTGCATACATAATCCTAAAAAAAGCAGTTGGGACACGCGAAAAGCGGATAAATTCTGAAAAGGCAAATGTTTTTTTATCCTGAAAAAGCCTTTCACCTTGCAGGTGAGTTCTTTTTCAAGAATAACCGTAGGTTCTTTTGAGTTTATCAGACGTTCCTGATTTTATCCGCGTCCAAATGCTCTTTATAGGATAATCCGCAAGCCCCCTCGCCAAAGAGGGCCTGCGGTCCTCTGCTATTTCGGTTCCACCGGATAGCCGGCGTGCAGCCATTCCTTCCAGCCGCCCTTCAGGGCCTGTGCCTTCGTGAAACCATACTCAGTGATCAGTATCCGTGCCAGACCGGCACTGGTAGCCTCGTCCGTTCACTCGCAATACAGGACGATCTGACGGTCCTTCGGATATTTCGGCGCCCAGGCAAGGAACTCCCGGGGCTCCTCGCGGACAGCTCCTTTGATCTTCTGGCGGCTGTCCGTCCAGTCCTGGTCCACCCGGACGTCAAGAATGGTCACCGCGGGGTTGTCGATCAGCTTGACCAACTGCTCTTTGGTGATGAGCGGTATGTCCGAGAGCGGAACGTAGTTCACGAACGCGCAGGATGCTAACAGCAGGGCGATGACAGCGCCGGCGATCAGATTTCGTTTCATGCAGCCCCCCTTTATGGTCTGGTTTAAGCGCTTACGCCTGTAGCGTCGAAAAAAGATCGTCGATGTTTGTAGTTCAGCCAAGGGCCATGAAAAAGCAAGATGCCTTTTCGCCAAGGCGCCACGGTCGCAAAAAAAAGGGAGTCGTAGGTTTAAACCTTCGCGTACTTTGCGAGAGGGGCCTTTTGATTTGTCTTCGATTGGATGTTTTCAGTATACCAGACCGAGCGCCACCTTGCTATTGCAATCCTTCCCCCGTATGATTTATAATCTGTGCGGCCAGGGGCCGCGGCCGGAGCAGAGCCGGCGGCAGGGCGGAGGATGAGCGTGGCGAAGACCTATACAGCAAAAGACATTACCGTACTGGAAGGGCTTGAGCCGGTCAGGAAGCGGCCGGCCATGTACATCGGGTCAACTGATGTCCGCGGACTGCACCATCTCGCCTGGGAGGTGCTGGACAATGCCGTGGATGAGGCATTGAACGGATTCTGCACCGATATCAAGCTGGTGATAGAAAAGGACGGCGGCATCACCGTAACGGACAACGGACGGGGCATTCCCGTGGACATCCATCCCAAGACCAAGCGGCCGGCCATCGAAACGATCCTGTGCACGCTGCACGCGGGGGGCAAGTTCGACCATGGGGCCTATAAATCCTCGGGCGGACTGCACGGCGTGGGCGCCTCGGTGGTGAATGCCCTGTCGGAGGTCTTTATCGCCAGGGTCTGGCGCGACGGGTACGAGTGGGTCCAGGAGTTCTCCCGCGGCAGGCCGAAGGGAAATCTAAAAAAGGGCAAGCCCTCGAAAGCCCATGGCACGGAGATCTATTTCAAGCCCGATTCCGAAATATTCTCAAAGACCCATTACAATTTCAAGACCATCATCGGCGTTGCCGAGAGCAAGGCATTTCTGAACAAAGGACTGAAGATCACCGTCTCGGACAGGCTCGGAGACGAGAAGGCCGTCACCTTCAAGTATGAGAACGGCATCAAGGACTACATCGCCCGGATCGTGCAAGGCGTCAGCCTCGTGAACCCCGAGCCGTTCTATCTCGAGAAAGAGGACGAGTTCAAGGTCGAGTGCGCAGTCCACTGGACCACCGCCACGGACACCGAGATGCACTCCTACGCAAATTCGATCAATACCTCCGACGGCGGCACCCATGAGCTCGCCGTCAGGTCGGGGCTGACGAAGGCCGTTCGGGCATACGCCGAGCGGAAGAACCTCATCCCCAAGAACATCAAGGCCATCGCGCCGGAAGACGTGTATGAGGGATTGTACGGCATCGTCAGTGTACTGATCAAGAACCCCCAGTTCCAGGGCCAGACCAAGGAGAAGTTGAACAATCCCGAGATATCCTCGCCCATTGAGAGCTCGGTCAAGAACAGCTGCGAAGCCTACCTCCTTGCGAACCCCACCATGGCCGATGCCGTGGTGAAGCGCGTGCTGCTGGCCGCCGAGGCCCGGCTTGCGTCGCGGGCGGCCAAGGACAGCGTGACGCGGAAACTCTCATCCCTCAAGCTGAACCTGCCGGGCAAGCTTGCCGACTGCTCGTCGAACAAGGTGGAGGACACGGAGCTCTTCATCGTGGAGGGGGATTCGGCAGGCGGTTCTGCGAAGATGGCGCGGGACCGGAAGACCCAGGCCGTGCTGTCGCTCCGCGGCAAGATCCTGAACGTGGAGCAGGTGGCATCGCTTGAACGGATCCAGGCGAACAACGAGATCAAGAACCTTCTCGCCACGCTCGGCTGCGGCGTAGGACCGCATGCGGACGTCAACAAGCTCCGCTACGGCCGCGTGATACTCATGACCGACGCCGACGTTGACGGCGCCCATATCAGCGTGCTGCTGCTCACCTTCATCTACCGGCACATGCCCGAGCTTATCAACAAGGGCCATGTCTTCCTCGCCATGCCTCCCCTGTACCGCATCGAGGCGGGGAAGGAGGTGTTCTACGCCATGGATGAGATGGAAAAGGAGAAGATCCTTGCGAAGCTGAATGGGAAAAAGTACGATGTGGGCCGCTTCAAGGGACTGGGGGAGATGAATCCCGAGACCTTGAAGGAGACGACCATGAATCCGAAGACGCGCTCGCTCATGAAGGTGCAGGTGCTGGACCACAAGGCAACGAACGATGTCTTCGAGCGGCTCATGGGAAAAGACCCCAAGCCGCGGTTCCTGTTCATCAAGGAGCGGGCGGAGTTCGCGGAGCTGGACATCTGAGGTCGGAGTGCGGAGTTATTACGAGTGCATCAAACTTGATGACGTCGTAAAAAGCGGATTTAACCACGGAGGGCTCGGAGGAGATCCATTTAATACTCATTTTTTTCTCCGTGTCTCGGTGCCTCCGTGGTAGATTTTGATTATCACAAGTGAATTAATCGTGCTTAACATCTGCCTTTATCCGCCCTTGATCCGCTTGTTCCGCGTCCCGAGTGCTTTCCCCGGGCTCATTTATTTCCCGTCTCCCCGAGCTTCCCGTCCTTCATGATAAGTATCCGGTCCGCCAGCCGCTCGGCCTGGGCCCGGTCGTGGGTGGTCATGACGATGACGGGGCCGTTTTCCCGCTTCATCTTCAGGATGATGTTTTCCACGATCTCCCGGTTCTCCTCGTCAACGGACGCCGTGGGTTCGTCCAGGAACAGCACCTCGGGCCCGATGGCCAGTGCCCGGGCGATGCCGAGCCGCTGGGTCTCTCCGCTCGACAAAGTCAGGGCATTCTGGTCCTGTCTGCCGCTCAGATGGACGAAGTCCAGCATCCTTTCGACCCGCGACAATATCTCGCTCTTCTCCACCCCCCTGATCCTCAAGCCATAGGCAACATTGCCGGACACGGTCGTGTTGAACAGGCCGGTCTTCGGCAGCAGCAGGGTGATCCGGCGCATGAGCTCAGCATCATGGGGCAGGGCATTCCCACCTGTGCGATAGATGATCTCGCCGGCATCAGGCGGCTCGAGCAGCGCGCAGATGCGCAGGAACGTCGACTTGCCGCTGCCGTTCGGTCCCATCAGCACGTGCACACCTGCATCGAAAGTATACGAGCAGCCCTGCAGGACCGGTTTCCCGTTATAGTGTTTCCCGATGTCCGCTGCGACCAGGTTCAGGCCCATCGCTTCACCCCCCGCATTCCCTTGCGCTGGAACACATGGAGCGCCGTGTTGACGCCGAAGGAGATGAGAAGCAGGATGATCCCGAGGGCCAGGGCAAGCTCGAAGTTTCCCTTGTCCGTCTCAAGGGCGATGGTTGTGGTCATGACCCGCGTATAGCCCGCGATGTTGCCGCCCACGATCAGGATGGCGCCCACCTCGGCCATGACGCGGCCGAAGGCGGCGATCACCGCCGAGAGGATGCCGTACCGTGCCTCGGCGATCACCGTGGCGGTCACCTGCAGGGGTGTGGCGCCGAGGGTGCGGGCGGCCTGGCGGATAAGGGGCTGCACGTCCACGATCGCCGAGTGGCAGAGGGCGGCCACGATGGGAAAAGCAAGGATCAGCTGGGCGATCACCATGGCGGAGGGCGTATAGAGAAGCCCCAGGAAGCCCAGCGGCCCCTTGCGCGACAGGAGGAGGTAGACGAAGAGCCCCACGACCACGGGCGGCAGGCCCATGAAGGTGTTCATCCCGCTGATCACGAGCGACCGCCCCGGGAACCTTCTGAGCCCGATGAGGGCGCCGAAGGGGATGCCGAGGAGCGCCGCGATGATGAGCGCGAGGCCCGAGACCTTCAGGGAGAGCGCAATGATGCCGAACAGTTCGGCATCGAGATGCAGAATGAGCCTGAAGGCCTGTATGAATCCCTGGGAGATAGATTCCATAATGATCTGGGCGATGGTCCCGTCACTTCGCGTTTGGCGTGAAGAGCCGGTTCCCGAGCCTGTCCTTGTACGCCGCGATAGCTTCCTGGCCTTCCTTCGAGACCAGCCAGTTCACGAACTTCATGGCCTCCGTGAACCTGGCGTGCTTGTGCTTCGCCGGGTTCACGGCCATGATGCCGTACTGGTTGAAAAGCGCGGGATCGCCTTCCAGGACGATGGTCATCTCGAGTTTGTCCTTGTCCTTCGTGGCCAGCCAGGTGCCCCGGTCCGTGAGTGTATAGGCGCGCTTCTCGTCGGCGATGCGCTGGGTCTTTTCCATTCCCTGACCGACCTCGAGGTACCAGCCCTGGCCCGCGGGATCGATGCCCGCGGCCTTCCAGAGGGCCAGCTCCTTCGTGTGCGTACCTGACCTGTCGCCGCGGGAGACGAAGGGCTGCGTTGCCCCGGCGATCTTCCGGAAGGCGTCGGCGGCAAGCTTCGTGCCTGCTACCTTCGCGGGGTCGGCAGGAGGGCCGATGATCACGAAGTCATTGTACATCACGTCATGACGGTTCACGAAGAACCCCTGATCCACCGCCGTGAGCTCCTGCTCCTTTGCGTGCACCATGACCACGTCCGCGTCTCCCCGTTTCCCGATCTCGATGGCCGCGCCGGTGCCTACGGCGACCACATCGACCTTGATGCCCGTCTTCTTTTCGAAGAGGGGGAGGAGGTGGTCGAAGAGCCCCGAGTTCTGGGTGCTGGTCGTGGAAGCGCAGCGGATGCTGGCCTCATCAGCGGCTGCCGGGGCGGCGAATTGTGCGAGAACGAGTGCTGCCGTTATCAGGGGTCTCATGATTTTCTCCTTTGTCCGGAATATTCCGGGAGCAACTCCTGCTGCTCCCGTTCCAGGAACTGCTGAAAATGCTCATGGTATTTCCAGAACAGGGCGATGGCCCCTTCGCCTGCATCGGTGACGCGGGCGCCGCCTCCGCCCCTGCCGCCTGTGGACAGTTCGACGAAGGGCTCCTTTGCCTGCCGGTTCATGGAGTTCACGAGGTCCCATGCATGGCGGTAGGCCATCTGCATGGACTTTGCGGCCTTCGTGATCGAGCCGTGCTCCCTGATGCGTTCAAGCAGGACAACGCGTCCATAGCCGATGAATGTGCCCTCAGGGCCATCGATCCAGATGCGGCCTCGAATATGGTATCCATCGCCGCTGTTGCGGCGGTCGCCTTTTCCATGGGTTAT
>JBBIHD010000085.1:0-8571 GCA_037447195.1 Nitrospirota bacterium
ACTGCGGGTAATGCGTCCGATCATTTCCTTTCCCCTTCTTTCCGAATAGAATAGCTGCACTGTGTGCTACCGTCGTTCCCACTGCTTTGCATCGGGATTGAACGCCTCGCCGAAGGCCGTAACTTCCTGCTTCAGGCCCACGTCGTAGCCTTCGTTCAATCCGAAGTTGATCAGCATCTTTGCCGAGCGGAGCGAACCCAGGCTGTTGCCGCCGATCCGCACGACCATCCGCTCGGACTCTTCCTCAAGGGCGTCCGCGGGCACCACGGCGTTCACGAGCCCGATCCGGAGCGCTTCGTCGGCGTCCACGGTCCGGGCCGTGAACAGCAGCTCCTTGGCGCGCCCGATGCCCACGGTCTTGTAGAGCCGCTGCGACGAACCGAAGATGGGCGGCAGCCCGAGCCGCGCTTCGGGAAAGGAGAAGACCGCGTCCGACGAGGCGATGCGGATGTCCGCTGCCAGCGCCAGCCCGAGCCCCGCGCCGATGGTCTCGCCCTTCAGCGCCGCCACCACGGGGACGGGAAGGTCCTCGATCTGCTTCAGCAGCCGGTAGCCTGCATCGGCGAACCGCTTGGCCTCTTCCTTTGACATCTTCGAAAAGCTTTCGTAATCGATGCCTGCCGAGAAGTCCTTGCCCCCCGCCTTCAGCAGCACCACGCGAAGGTCCGCCTCGGGCTTCAGCATGTCATGGATCGTGCTGTTCATCGTTGACAGCACGTTCCAGTCGATATAATTGTGCGGCGGATTGTTGATCGTCACGGTGCTGATGCAATCCCTGCACGCTACGGTTATTTCCGACATTGCGTCCTCCCGTTCACTCTTTCATCTTCTCATTACGAAGAACATGAAGCACATGAAGAAGCTCTACCACGGAGGCACGGAGAACACTGAGAAAACAATTGAAGCTGAGGCTTGGGTGAAGCTCCAAAAACTCAGAACTCTCCCCTTCTCCGCGTCACCTTGTCCCCTCGCCTCCGCGTCTCACTTCTCACTCCCCACTCCGAACTCCGCACTCCGCACTGTTGTTACGCCTGCTGCCAGTGCTTCCGCTCCACCATGTAGTAGAAGACGGGCACCACCACCAGCGTAAGGGCCGTGGAGGCCACGAGTCCGAAGATGAGCGCCAGGGCGAGGCCCGACCAGACAGGGTCCATCACGATGACCGCTGCGCCGAGCGCTGCCGCCGCCGCCACGAGCACGATGGGGCGCAGCCGGATGGCCCCTGCCTCGATGAGCGCCTGCTCAAGGGGCATGCCCTCCTGCTTCCGGTCGAGGATGAACTCCAGCAGCACGATGGAGTTCCGCACCACGATGCCTGCCAGGGCGATCACGCCGATCATGGACGTGGCGCTGAAATAGACGCCCGTCAGCGCAAAGCCCGGCATGATGCCGATCATGGCCAGCGGGATCGACGCCATGATCACCAGGGGGATCGTGAAGGACCGGAAGCGGCCCACGAGCAGCAGGTAGATGGCGATGAGCGCCACCCCCATGGCCGCGCCCAGGTCGCGGAACACATCAAGCGTCAGCTTCATCTCGCCGTCCCAGGTGATGCTGTATCCCTCGGGCAGCGGGTCCTTCCAGAGCTCCTTCATCATATCGATGACGGCATAGACCTGGCTGCGGTCGCCCATTTCGCCGTACACGTAGGTCACGGGCTCCAGGTTCTTGTGATGGATGGCCCGGTCCACCTCGGACGGCACGAAGTTCACGAGCGAGGCAAGCGCCACCTGGTTGCCCTGCTGGCCCGTCACGTAGACCCGGGCCAGGTCCGACAGGCCGGTGCGGTCCTCTTTCGGCAGCCGCAGAAAGATCGAGATGGGGTTCTTCGCCTCGGGGCGGTGGAGCGTGGACACCACCATGCCTGCCATGGACATGCGCAGGGTCTGGACGATGACCTCGGTGGACACGCCGGCCAGGGCGGCTTTTTCCTTGTCCACCACGACCTGGAACTTCTCCTGCGCCGCCTTCACGCTGTCATCGATGTCCACGACCTCGGCGGTCCGGCTGAAGAGGCCCCGTATCCTGCCGGCGATCTCCCGCTGCTTCGCATAGTCCGGTCCGCGGATCTCGGCCACTACCGTGGCCTGGACCGGCGGCCCCGGCGGGTCCTCCACCAGCTTGATCACGGCGCCGAAGTCCTTCGCCATCTTTGCAATGTCCGGCCTGATCCGCAGCACGATGTCCTCGCTCGACGCGGAGCGCTCCTCCTTGTCGATGAGGTTCACCCGCACGTCGGCATAGTGGCTCGCGTCGCGGAAGGCGCCGCCGCGCAGCAGACCGTTGAAATCGATGACCGAACCCGTGCCCACGAAGGTCTCGTAGTCCTTCACTTCCGGCACCTTCCGGATATAGTCTCCCACGGCCCGCGCCACGCGGTCCGTTTTTTCGAGCACCGTGCCCGCCGGCATGTCGATGGAGACCAGGAAGGTGTTCTTGTTCGCCTTGGGCAGCATGCGGAACTTCACCCACTGAAAGACGGGAAAGAGCATGGTGAAGACGAACAAGGCGATCATGGCGGTCATGAAGACCCGGCGTTTGTGCCGGTCCGTGATGAGCGGCTCCACCGTCCTGCGGTAGAGCTGGTATACTTTCGTCTCCTGCAGGGGCTGCGGCCGCTCCTCGTGATGGCCGGACTTCATCATCCGGTAGCTCGCCCAGGGCGTCACGATGAATGCCACCAGGAGCGACGTGATCATCGCCACGGGCACGTTGATCGGTATGGGCAGCATGTAGGGCCCCATCATCCCCGTCACAAAGGCCATGGGGATGAAGGCCAGCACCACCGTGAAGGTGGCGAGGATCGTGGGCATGCCGATCTCGTTCACCGCCAGGATGGCTCCCTGCAGCCGTGAATGCTGCTGCAGTTTATAATGCCGGTGGATGTTCTCCACCACCACGATGGCGTCGTCCACCAGGAGGCCGAGCGACAGGATTAGCGCGAACAGCGTGATGCGGTTGATGGTCTGGCCCGCGATCATGCCCACGGCCAGCGTAATGGCAAGCGTGAGCGGAATGGCCAGGGCCACGATGGCCGCCTCGCGCCAGCCCAGGGTGAAGTAGAGCAGCACGATCACGATGATGATGGACAGCACCAGGTGGTACACGAGCTCGTTCACCGCGTCATTGGCCGTTTTGCCGTCGTTGCGCGTTACCGTCACGTCGATGCCCGGAGGCACCTGCGTCTTCTGCACGTCCTCCAGGCGCGACAGGATCTGGTCCGCTATCTTCACGGCATTCAGCTTCTGGCGCTTCGCCAGGGCGATGGTCACGGCGGGCCGCTCCAGAGACGCCTCCGCGCCTGCATGGGCGGCGCCGAAGCCGATGCGCGTCAGCCTCGTCGTCTCTTCGAATCCGTCCTCTACGTCCGCCACGTCGCCCAGGTACACGGGCCTGCCGTTGGCTACGCCCACAATGGCGTTCCGCAGGTCGCGGGCGCTCTCGAAGAAGCCGCCCGTCTCGAGGGTGAGCTTGCGCGTGCCCTGCTCGATCTCGCCCGTCGTGAGATTTGCGTTCGACTGGGTGATGGCCTGGGCGATCTGGAGCGGCGAGAGGTTGTAACCCGATATCCTGAGCGGATCGAGGGTGACGCGCACCTGGCGGCTGCGCCCTCCGATCACCGTGGTGGCGCCCACGCCGGGAACGCGCCTAAGCTCGTCGAGCACATGGTCCGCCACGAGACGGAGCTGGGCGTCGTCGTAGTCCGTTCCCGGCGCCGGTGAGAGCGTGATCGCCACGATCGGCACATCATCCACGTCGATGGGCTTTACCAGGGGCTGGGTCGCTCCCGGAGGCGCCACGTCCATGTTGGACATGATCTTGTCGTAGAGCTTCACCAGGGACCGCTCCTTGTCCTGGCCCACGTAGAACCGCGCCGTCACCACGGACAGCGAGTTCATCGAGACGGAATAGACGTCTTCCACGCCGGGGATCTCCCAGAGCTTGGCCTCCAGCGGCTTGCTGATAAGCTCCTGCACCTCCTTGGCGCTGGCTCCCGGCATCATCACGAAGACGTTGCCTGCCGGCACCACGATCTGGGGGTTCTCCTCGCGCGGCGTGAGCCACAGGGCAAACCCGCCCAGCACCGCCGTTGCCACCATCAGCAGCACGGTGAGCTGCGAATTGATGAAGTATTCCGTTATTTTTCCGCTGACATTGAGTTTCACAGGTTATCACCTTATGATGTAACCACGGGCGGCCTTGCCGCACACGGTTAAAAAGACATCTCGATTTGCGCATTGAGCATCGCGCATGGGGCATGGGGTAAAACGTTACTCTTTGCTCCTGATCCCTTGCCCCTGGCCGACCATTTACCCTTTGCGTCCTTTGCGCCTGGTTTGCGAGAGACGCCTTTGCTCCTAATTCAGGGTTACTGGTTTTACAAAAACTCTGCGTACTCTGCGGCTCTGCGAGATGCAGGGTTTTGATGTTTCCCTACTCCGCACTCCGCACTCCGAACTCAACTCACTCCCCGTTCTTCGCCAGAAGGACCTTTCTGCCTTCGATCCTGCCTTCGTGGCTGCTTACGATCACCCGGTCGCCCATCTTGAGGCCGGTGAGCACTTCAATGCGGCCGTCCCGCTCCGCGCCCTGCTGGATGATCTGGAAGACTGCGCTGCCCTGGGGCGATACGAGGTACACGCCCGGGATGCCGCTCATGGTCACCACGGCCGAAGCCGGGACCATGAGGGCCTCGCGCTTGCCCGTGGAGAAGGACGCCCTGCCGTACATGCCCGTGATCAGGCCCTTCTCGGCGGGAATGTCGATCTTGACGGTGAAGGAATGCGTCCTCACGTCCGCCGCCGGCACCACCTGGGCGACCCTGGCCCTGATCGTTCTGCCCGGCAGCGCGTCGATCGACACGATCGCCTCCTTGCCGGGGAAGACATGGCGCAGGTCCTGTTCCCGCACCGTTGCCTCGAGGCGCAGGCTGCGGTTGTCCTCGATCTTCAGGACCGGCTGGCCCGGCATGGCCATCTCGCCGGGATTGATCCGCTTCTCCACGATCTGGCCTGATATGGGCGCGGTGATGACGGTGTAACTTTCCATCGCCTTCGCCGCCTTCAGGTTCGCCTCGGCCGTCTCGAGGCCGAGCGTGGCCTGGTCCATCTCCGACTGCGTCGAGGCCTTTTCGTCATAGAGGCTCTTGACCCGGTCATATTGGAGCTTCGCGTTATTGTAGGCGGCTTTCGCCTGGAGCGCCTGGGCAGTGATCTCGCCGCTCTCGATCCTCATGAGCACTGCGCCCTGGGCCACGTAATCGCCTTCCCGCACGCCAAGGTGCACCACGGTGCCCATGATCTTGCTCGACAGCACCGACGTGTTCCGCGAAGCAAGGACGCCCACGGCCGACACCGCATCGTCAATGACCTTTGGCTCCACCGTGATGGCCGAGACCGTCAGCGGCTGCTCCTGGGCCGCCATGTCCGCATGGCCGCGATCCTTTGTCCAGAGCAGCGCCGCTGCCCCGGCAATGACCGCAACAGCCACGAGCGAATATACATAGAGCTTCTTCTTTTCCATGGTTTTGACCTTTCCTTCAATGCTCTTGATCTTTTCCCCCACTGCTTTGATGTCGATCATGGGTTGTCCCCCCTTTGTTATTCTGATCCTTTTGCAATGAGCTCTGAATGCTGAACTCGGAAAAAACATTTGGACACGGATAAAATCTGGAACTTCGGATTAAGGCAAAATAAAGAATCCTGGGTTCAGGGTTCACGTCTCTCGTCCCCGCGTCACCCCGTCTCCGCGTCACCTCGTCCCTCACCCCTCGCCCTTCCCTACAGCGTTCCCACGGCCAGCTTCAGCTCCGCATGGGCCGTATTGTTGTCATAGAGCGCCTGGAGCGCATTGGTCCTGGCGCGGATCAGCGCGCTCTCGGCGCCCAGCACATCGACGAAGTTCGTCATGCCCACTTCGTAGCGCTTCTGCACGATCCTGAGCCCCTCTTCGGCCTCCTGCACCGACGTGGCCGTTGCTGCTATGCGGCCGTCGGACTCGGCGACGCGGTAATAGGCTTCCCGCACCTGGAGCTGCACGCCCGAGCGCATCTGCTCCTCCAGGGACTTCATGCGCTCCGTCGCTGCCAGGGCTTCCTTCACCTTCGACCGCGTCACCAGCCCGTCAAAGAGGTTCCACTGCAGCACGGCCATGACGGCCCAGCTCTTGGCGTCGTCGCCGGCCGGGTCGCTGCTGTGCCAGTCCGCCTGCGCCATGACGTTCAGTGTCGGAACATACTCTGTGCGGGC
Organism: Nitrospirota bacterium; assembly: GCA_037447195.1. Taxonomy (GTDB): domain Bacteria; phylum Nitrospirota; class UBA9217; order UBA9217; family UBA9217; genus GWC2-57-13. Next base: position 6,249 of record JBBIHD010000085.1, read on the forward strand.
CTGGCTGATGCCCATTGCCGCGTTCCTCCGGTTCATGTTCATGGCCAGCAAATCCGGGCGCCTCTGCAGGGCCTCTGCGATCAGCACCTCGAGGCTCTGCGTCTGCTCCTGCGCCGACAGGCGGCCTTCGATCTCGTATTCCGATGACTGCGGAAGGCCCATGGCGAAATTCAGCGCCGCTTTCGCGAGCTGCACGCTGTTCTCGGCACGCGTCGCCATCTCCTTCACCTCGGCCAGCTGCACTTTTGCCCGCAGAAGATCGGACTGGAGCACCGCTCCCGCCCGGTACCGGGCCTCGGCAAGCCGCACATTCGCCTCGCTCGTTGCCAGGGACTGGAGCGCCACGCGCCGGTACTCCTTCGCCAGCAGCAGGCCGTAGTAGCCCTTGACCACGTTATAGACCGTCTCCTGCCGCGTCCGCTCCCGGCCCTGCACCGAGGCGTCATGACGCAGCCTGGCCTGCTTGGCGCCCAGGTAGGCCCGGCCGCCGTTGAAGACAGGCTGCATGACCGACAGCCTGGTGTTGTAGTCGGTGATCGTCTCGGGATCATTGATCGCCAGCGGATCAAAATCGCTGTTGGAAACGATCTCCTGGTTCAGCTTGGCCCCGAAGACCATGAGGGGATTGTTCGTCCTGCTGTAGGTCTCGGACAGCGTCACCTTGGGCAGAAATCCCGACCGCGACCGCAGCACGCCCGCCTGCGCGGCGTCCACCTCTGCGTCGGCGGCCTTCAGCCCGGGATTGCTTTTGAGCGCCATATCAACGGCCTGCTCCAGCGTGAGGCCTTCGGCTGCATGGCCCGCTCCTGCCGCTGCGAACAGCAGGACCGGGAGCATGGCCGCAGCCATACGACGGATATGCGTGCCTGATCTCATGGTTATACCCTCGCCATGGCGGGAGACGAAGCCGCCCCCGCCGCTGACCTGCTCCAGAGCTGAACGCCGCCCTCGAGATTCCTTACCTGGTAGCCCATCCTCGCCAGGTGCATGCAGGCATAGGCGCTGCGGGTCCCCACCCGGCAATAGACCACGATCTCTTTGTCCTGCGGCAGTTCATGGAGCCGCTGCCCCAATTCCTCGATCGGTATCAGGTGCGATCCTTCGATGGCATAGGCGGCATGCTCCATGGGTGTACGCACGTCCAACAAATACAGATCATCGCCTGCCTGCAGGCGTTCTGCAAGCTGCTGCGGCGTTATATTCACTATTCCCGGGGAATGCTGAAAGAACATCATCGTCGCCTCCTTGGATCACCCGTGCCTGATGCTCCCCTGCTCTACCGCTGTCGCTGCCGTTCTTTGAAAAAAGCTTGAACAATGGACACTGCCGGGGGTAGCCTTCCGGGGCAGGAAGACAAGGGGGATGACAATGCCCATTGTTCAACGCTGCCACAGAGTATTTCAATATCCGTGCCATGCAGAAATAGCGCATGTTTTTAACTACTTATCTTGGTCAGGAGGAAAAGCCTTAAAAGGAAGAGGGAAAAAATGTCGAATCCCTGCGCCATGCACAGGGAGCGAAAACCACTTATAGCCTTAATTTTAGCACATTTCAGGCCTTCGACAATTTTGTAAAGTGCCTTCGAACCACCTGCTTCAACTCGTGTTGACAAGGGTCGCGCGCCTGTGCTATGTTTAGGTCACTAATTCTAAGGAGGCGAAAATGCTGGGAAAAACAGCCATGGCTGTTCTGTTCGCTGCTCTTATTGCCGGGGTTCCCATCCTGGCCCCTGCCGCAGAGCCCCTCTTCGATACGGAGGCGCTTGCACAGCACATCGATAAGGGCATAGAGCACCTGCAGGCGAAGAAATACGACGCCGCGATAACGGAGTTCACCGACGCCACCTACATCGCGCCGAACGCCGAGGCATTTTATTATCTGGGATATGCCTACTATATGAAAGGCAAGAACAGGAAGGACGCCGAGAGCAGAAAGCTGTCCATGGAGAATTTCACGCGGGCCTACGAAATAGACCCGAATTTCACGCCCACCAGGTTCCGGCCCGAGGAAGAAGTGGGGCCGGCCCCGAAGGGAGCGGTAAAGCAGCCGAAGGCCGCGGCCCAGCCGGCGCCGGAACCGGAAGAACCGCAGGAGCAGCAGTTCGATGAGGCGCCGCAGGAGCCGGCAGTTCAGCCGGAAGCTCCCGCCCCGCAGCAATAAACCGGTAACGAGCTATTAGAAAAAGATAATTGGACGCTGATTTTCGCCGACGAACGCGGCAAAAACCTAAAAAACAAGGGCATCTCATATTTCTGAGATTCACCCGTTAGGTGACTCGTGCATTCGGTTCGTTTTTTTGAAAATTCGCGTCAATTCGCGTTCA
>JBBIHD010000086.1:0-8446 GCA_037447195.1 Nitrospirota bacterium
AGCTTCAGGAATGCATCGTCATCATCGATCAGCAGGATCTTTCCCATCGCCCTTCTGACATCGTTCACAGGATGGCACCGGAGAGCCCTGAGCATGGCAAGACCACCGGGACAGGCCTACCTGCATAGTCGCCCTCCTTTTTCTGTGCCTGCTCAGGCAACGCTGACGGCCTGGAACAGACAGAGTGAGACGCCGATGGCTGCGCCGATGATCAGGCCGAAGGACCGCGAGATGATGAAGTATTCGCCGCCGCCCTCCACTTTCTGGTTCGTGGCGATCTCGGCGATGGCCATGGCCGTGGGGATCGTGACCAGGTGGCCGATCAGGATGATAACGAGCACGCCCAGGAAGCCCACGTTCCCCACGGCATAGCCGAAGCGCAGGAACATGATGGCCCCGAGGATCGTCGATATGGCCGTCAGGAATACCGGCGCGGTCCCGAACGCGGCGCTCTTGCCTTTATCCAGCACAGCATGACCTCCGGCAGGAACGAGCCCCTGCGCTACTTCCCGAATTTTTTCCTGAGCCGCTCGGCCGCATCGGACGGCACGAGCCCGGCCACGCTCCCGCCATAGGAAGCGATCTCCTTCACGATCGTGGACGTGAGATAGGAGTACTCCTCGCTCGGCATCATGAAGACCGTTTCCACGCTGCTGTCGAGCCTCCGGTTCATCAAGGCCATCTGCATCTCATATTCAAAGTCGGAGACCGCCCGCAGCCCGCGCACGATCGCGACGGCCTTCTTCTGCCGGAGATACTCCACCAGCAGGTTGTCGAACCCCTCGATAACCACGCTTCCGCAGTCCCGCGTGGACGTCCGCAGCATGTCCACGCGCTCGTCGAGGGAAAAGAGCGGCTGTTTCTTCGGGTTCGACGCCACGGCAACGATCACCTCGTCGAACATGCGAAGGCTCCGTTCGATCAGGTCGATATGGCCGTTCGTCACGGGGTCGAAGGTGCCGGGATAGACGGCAATGCGCTTCATGATCTCTCCTTTTATAAATAACGCATAGGGCAGATGGCAGAGAGCTTTACCCCATGCTCCATGCACTACGCTCTCTGCGAATAAAACGCCAGCACCGTGTCCCCGTACGCGGCTTCGCGATACAGCGCCAGGGGGCCGGCGCTCTGCGGCGACGGCTGCTTCTTGAAGTGCTCGGCGACAACGATCGCATCGGGCTTCAGGATGCCCGCCGCGGCCACGGCTTCGAGCAGCGGCAGGAGATCTTCGGAGTAGGGCGGGTCCAGGAAGACGATGTCAAAGGACCTGCCGCCCGTGCGCAGATAGGCCCCGGCCTCCGCCTGGACGACCTGCGCCCGGGCATCGAAGCCCGTCATGGCGAGGTTCTCGCGGACAAGCCTGATCGACTCCTTCGATGCGTCAACGAAGACGGCCTCTGCCGCGCCGCGGCTGAGCGCTTCGATCCCGACGCCGCCTGCGCCGGCAAAAAGGTCGAGAAAGAGCGCGCCTTCGGACCGATCGCCGAGAATATTGAACAGGGCCTGCTTCACCTTGTCCGACGTGGGCCGCAGGCGCGATCCGCCGGGCGCCTTGAGCTTCCTGCCTCTTCCTGTGCCTCCGCTCACTCGCATAGGATCACCGCAAATGAAAGGATGCTACAGAAAAAACCCCGTACAGTCAAGCAATTCTTGACACTTTGCCCCGGCACGGATATAATATCGCATCTGCCGCGACATGGTCCTGTCGCTTCCCTGAACCTGACATCCTGAAAGAGGCACATACCTATGCGAAAGAACCTGAGCCGGCTCGTCCTTTCACTTTCCCTGCTGCTGATCCTGGCGGGAACCGCGGGGCTCGCTGTCTCGGCATCGGAAAAAAAACCGGAGCCGCAGAAGAAAGAAGAGCCCCGGTCAGCGAAAGACTTATGGGAGACAACCAGGAAGAAGCTTTCCGAAAAAGACAGGAGCGACGAAAAGCCGGCCAAGACGGTAAAAGCATCCGCTGAGGAAGCAGCTCCGCAAAAAAAGATATTCCTTCTTGAAATCGATGCGCCCATCACTCCGGTCGTGGCCGAATACATCGTCAAATCGATCAGCCGGGCGGCGGACAAGCGGGCCGAGGCCATCATCATCCGGCTGGACACGCCTGGCGGGCTTGTCGATTCCATGCGGGAGATCGTGAAGAAGATGATCTCCGCCGAAGTGCCCGTGGTGGTCTACGTGGGCCCGAGCGGGGCGCGGGCCGCGTCGGCAGGGGTCTTCATTACCCTGGCTGCGCACGTCGCGGCCATGGCGCCCAGCACCAACATCGGCGCTGCATCGCCGGTGCAGATGGACGGCAAGATGGACGAGACAATGGCATCCAAGATAACGAATGACCTTTCGGCCATGGTGCGGGGCGTTGCCGAGAAGCGGGGCAGGAACGCGAAATGGGCCGAGGAAGCGGTGCGCAAGGCCGTCTCGATCACCGAGAAAGAGGCCCTCAAGAACAATATCATCGACATCATCGCGCCTGATGTCCCGAGCCTCGTGAAGGCCCTGGACGGCAGGACCGTGGAGGTGCTGCTCGGCAAGAAAACGCTCCAGACAAAGGACGCCCTGGTGGAACCCATCGAGATGGGCTTCCGGTACAAGCTCCTGAGCGTCATCAGCAATCCCAATATCGCCTATATCCTGATGATCCTCGGGTTCTACGGGCTCTATTTCGAATTGTCCAATCCCGGCGCCATCTTTCCGGGCGTGGCAGGAGCGATTTGCCTGATCCTGGCCTTTTACGCGCTCCAGACGCTGCCGATCAACTATGCCGGGCTCATGTTGATTATTCTGGGCGTCAGTCTCTTCATAGCCGAGGCATTCATCATGAGCGGCGGCATTCTGGGCGTGGGCGGAGCCGTGGCCATGGTCTTCGGTTCGGTCATGCTGATCGATTCTCCGGAGCCCTTCATGCGGGTTTCCTGGTTCGTGATCATCCCCGTCGTGGCCATGTCGGCGCTCCTGTTCATCATAACGCTCACGATTGCCATCAGGGTGCACCGGGAAAAGCCCGATACGGGCAGCGAGGGGCTCGTGGGCCGTGAGGCCGAGGCCAGGACCGACATAGCTGCGGAGGGACAGGTCTTCGTGCACGGCGAGTACTGGAATGCCGTGAGCGACGAGCCCGTCAAGAAGGGCGAGCGAGTGAAGATCATAGCCGTTGATGGACTGAAGGTCAAGGTCAAGAAAACCGGATAATCCTAAAAACGGCAGTTGGGACAGGGAAAATGCGGATAAACTGAGAAGGCAAATGCTTTTGTTCTGAACAAGCTTTTCACCTTGCAGGCGAGTTCTTTTTCAGGTATTGACCGTCGGTTTCTCTTGACGTTATCCGATGTTCCTGATTTTATCCGCGTCCAAATGCTTTTTTCAGGACAATGCGCAGTTGGATACGATAGCAGCGTTCACCCGCCGCGACAGCACTACCACATCAGTGTGACACCATAAAGGAGGCACATCATGCCGCAAGCATTCGGTCTCGGGTTCATGGTTGTAATCGTTTTCGGCGCCTGGTTCCTGGCCAACGCCATCAAGATCCTGAAGCAATTCGAACGGGGCGTCATCTTCACCCTCGGAAAGGTGAGCCTCACCCACGGCGTGAAAGGGCCGGGGCTGATCCTCCTGATCCCCGGCATCCAGAAGATGCAGCGCGTCAGCATGCGCACCGTCACGATGGACGTGCCGTCCCAGGACATCATCACCAAGGACAACGTGACCGTGAAGGTGAACGCCGTGGTCCGGGTCATGGACCCGCGCAAGGCCATCCTCGAGGTGGAGGACTACTACTTCGCCACCTCCCAGATCGCCCAGACCACGCTGCGCAGCATCCTGGGACAGAACGCCCTGGACGACCTGCTCTCGAACCGCGACGCCATCAACGCGGAGCTGCAGAAGGTGATCGACGACCAGACCGAGCCCTGGGGCGTGAAGGTCACGACGGTGGAAGTGAAAAACGTGGACCTTCCGGCCGAGATGCAGCGCGCCATCGCCCGCCAGGCCGAGGCCGAGCGCGAGCGGCGGTCCAAGATCATCCATGCCGAGGGCGAACTGCAGGCTTCGGAGAAGCTCTCCGAAGCCGCCAACATCATCAGCAAGAACCCCACGGCCCTCCAGCTCCGCTATCTCCAGACCCTGACCGAGGTAGGGGCCGAGAAGAACTCCACCATCGTCTTCCCCATCCCCATCGACCTGGTGGCCGCGTTCCAGAAAATGATCGAAAAGAAGAGCTGAACCTCATGAGGGGCCGGCTGCGGCGTGATGCCGCGGCCGGCCGTCCCTTCCTATGGACTGGAATACTATCCTCGACCCTTTTCTGCTCAGCCTCATCCCCATCTTCGTGGCCGTGGACCCGCTCGGCATGCTGCCCATCTACGTGGCCATGACCGAGGGGCTCAAACAGCGCCAGCGCAAGACCGTCATCCGGCATTCGATCCTGACGGCGTTTCTGATCACCGTGGGGTTCATCTTTCTCGGCGCTGCGGTCTTCAGGGCGCTGGGCATCCTGGTCGAGGACTTCCTGATCGCCGGAGGCATCCTGCTGCTGATCATCGCCGTCGTCGACATCGTGCGGGCAGGAGAGAAGAAAATGCCGCCCAATCCCACCGTCGGCGTGGTGCCCCTCGGCACGCCGCTCATCGCAGGGCCGGCCGTGCTGACCACCTCGCTCGTGCTCGTGGGCCCCTACGGCTACACTCCCGTCATCCTCGCGCTCTCCGTGAACCTGCTGCTCACCTGGATCGTCTTCGTCCTCGCCGACCGGATCATCAGGCTCATCGGTATCAACGGCGCCCGCGCCATCGCCAAGATCGCCTCGCTGCTCCTCGCCGCCATCGCGGTCAAGCTCATCCGGAGCGGCATTGTACAACTGCTGGGATAGCAGGACGGCAGATGCTGGAAATCTCTGCAGATGATGGCAGGCATCCCGTCTCGGAAGGTTCACCGGTGAGATTCCCGGCCATTCCCTTCATCCTATAAAAAAAATTTGGACGCGGATAAAATCTGACGATCGCGCAAGAAATCTTATTTTCACACGGAGGCACAAAGAACACAAAGAAAACCCACTTGAAATTGAGTGGTTTTTTCTCTTCGTGACTTCGTGGCTTTGTGTGAGACCGGACTTTTTACGACTTTATCAAATCTGATAATGACTGACAACGTCAAAAGAACCCTGCGGTTACTTCTTGAAAAAACTCGCTGTAACCTGTCCCAACTGATGTTTACAGGTTCATGCCTTCCGCTTCTTCAGCCGATATATACCCGAGCATGAACCAGCTGGCAGGGAAACTCCCGGCTCGTCACTATCCGGCCGCGCCGGTGCCCAGACGCTCCCTGACGGCGCGTTCCAGCGCTTCGGGGTCTTCTATCGGAGGATGACAGGCCATGCCGATGCAGGGGACCACCCTTCCCTGGGGCTGGCCGTAGAGGATCGCCGTATAGGGCCCCGCAAGCCTGCGCGCGGCGGTCGCAAGGGCCGATGACGGCTCTGCTTCCACCGTCAGCTTGACGAGGTTGAAGTAGGCGTCAAGGGCGCAGAAGTATGCGCCCGCGTGAATGCCCATTTCCTGCGCCGACTGTGCGAACAGGGCGAGAGCGTCTTCAGCGACGCGGAAATAGTCGTCCCTGCCTGTCATGAAGGACAGCTTCAGCAGCAGCGAGATCGCCAGGGAGTTCGCCGAAGGATGGGGAACGTCCTCGATGCGCTTGAGCCGCGTGCCGATCACCGCGGCCTCCGTGTCGAAGAAGCCCCCTGCCTGCGCGTCATGGAACCGTTCGATGCAGGAATCCATCAGCGCGGCCGCCTGGTCGAGATAGCGCCTTTCCGCCGTTGCCTCGTAGGCGGCCGTCAGTGCGTCCACGAGGTTGACGTGGTCATCGAGCACGGCCGCTATGTTCTCCGCACGGAAGAGCGCGCCGTCGCGAAGGCGCTCTTTCAGGATGCGATCCAGGCTTCCGGCCGCGAACGCACTGATGCCGGCGTCGTTCAACGCCCGAGAAGCGCGGAAGCACGCCGCGATCAGCATCCCGTTCAGCGACGTATAGATCGTCCTATCGACAAAGGGCGCCTCTCGCTGCTGACGGACGCGCAGCAGCTTTTGCCTGCCCCGCTCAATGACCTCCCGCACCGCCTCGGGGGCCATGCCGAGCCTCCCGGCGATCTCTCCGGGCTCCATGACCCTGGCCAGCACGCGCTTTGCCGGATCGTGGTGCATCGCCCCTTCATTATGGAGAAGATGAAGGGACACGATCGGATACTCGGTCTCGTCAAGGGACGCCCGGAGGTCCTCGTCGGTCCAGGTAAAGAAACCGCCTTCGTCATCAGGCGTGATGTCGGCGTCCTGGCTCGCAAAGAACCCTCCCTCCGGGTCCGAAAGCGTTTCACGCAGAAAAGTGACGATGCCGCGCGCAGCATCACCGAAGCTTTCGTCTCCATACAGCGCAGAGGCGTCGGAGTATATCTTCAGCAGCCAGGCATTATCGTCGGCCATCTTCTCGAAATGCGGGATCTTCCATGCCGCGTCCACGGAATAACGATGAAATCCGCCGGCAAGCTGGTCATGGAATCCGCCGCGCGCCATGGCCGCCAGCGTCCTCCGCACGGCGCCTTCCATATCTTTGTTCCCTGTCAGGAAGGACCGGCGCATCAGGAATTCCAGCGCGCCGGGCATGGGGAACTTGGGCGCCGTGCCGAAGCCGCCGTGCTCAGCGTCGTACTGGGACAGGACGGATCTGGCCGCTTCATCGAGCAGCGATGCATGCAGCTCTCCCCGGGAGAGCTTTTCAGGCTGCAGCGTCTCCATCACGCGGCCGGCGTACTCTGCGGCATCCTGCTTCTTTACCCGGTAGAAATCATTGACCGCCTTCAGCACCTTCTTGAAACCCGGCCTGCCCTGCCGGTCGTCAGGCGGAAAATAGGTCCCGCCGAAGAAAGGCCGCTTGTCAGGCAGCAGAAAAGCGCTGAGCGGCCACCCCCCTCCGGCGCCCATGGCCGACACAGCCTGCTGGTACCGGCGGTCGATGTCCGGCCGTTCGTCGCGGTCGAGCTTGATGCTGATAAAGTGTTCGTTCAGCAGCGCCGCCACCTCGTCGTCATAAAAGGACTCCTTTGCCATCACATGGCACCAGTGGCACCAGACAGCGCCCGTGCTCAGGAACACAGGCTTGTCCTCGCTGCGCGCCCGCTCAAAGGCCTCCTCGGACCAGGGATACCAGTCGATCCGCTGGTCAGCGGCATGTCTGAGGTACGCTGATCGTTCCTTGGAAAGTCTGTTCATCAGTACGCTCCGAATGGTAATCCTGAAACGGTAATGGGACGCTGATTTTCGCCGGTGAATGCGGATACAAATGGACTTGCTATGGCAAGATGTTTAGCCATCAGGACGAATATATTCTGGAGATAATTCTATAACAGCCTTAACCCTATAAAGAGCATTTGGACGCGGACAGGGACAGTCCCCCTGAAACCAAAGGGGACTGTCCCTTTAAAACGTTGCAGGGTCTTCAGGAGGCAGAGATGACTCGTCAAAGGGCATGACGCCCAGTTGGGTCATGGCCTGCTCAATGCCGCGCAGAAGTTCACGGTAATCAAAGCCGGGCATCTCCTTCTGGAGCGCCTGTTCCACGACCCTGTCAAAGGCATCATAGTCGAAGGAGCCGTCGAGTATGCCTGAACGGACCAGAACGGTATAGGCCGTCCGGTCGTCATTCAGATCTTCCTTCTCCCGGAGCGTCAATCCCCGGCGCGGCGCCGCAAGATACCCTTGCATGGCTGCGCTCAGGGCGTCGGCAAGCGTGACAATGCCCGCCGCGATCTTGCCCTGGCGCAGCCTCCGGCGGCCGCCGCGGATATGGAGCCGCGCTCGCTGCAGCGGCCCCTTCACCGGGCCCAGCTCTTTTTCGTCCATTAATCCGAAATGAGGCATAAGAGAACCTGCATGGCGCATGGAGCATGGCGCAGAGGTAATGCGTCCGTGGTGCAGAAAGCATAGTGCGCTGGGTAAGATACTTCCTGTACCCTGCCCTCTGCTCTATGCCCTGTGCGTGTACTACCCCTGCCCTATGCATTTGTCACGCTGCCGCATCCTTCAACGCTCTATGCATGCGGATCAGCTTCATCGTCTCCCGAAGGAACGCCGGCAGGTCCGACGGCTGGCGGGACGTCACGAGCCGGCCGTCAACGACCACTTCCTTGTCCTCGTACAGCGCGCCCGCCTCCTTGAGTTCTGATGCGACGGAATGGTAGCAGGTGGCACGCCGCCCCTTCATGAGTCCCGCGGAGATCAGCGTCTGGGGCCCGTGGCATATGGCCGACACGGGCTTGTCGCCGGAGAAAAAGTGCTTTGCAATCTCGAGGGCCCGGTCCTGCTTCCGCACTGATTCCGGCGCCTTTCCTCCCGGCAGGATCAGCACGTCGTACTCCCCGGGGTTCATCTCATCAAGCGCCTTCGTGGCCTCG
>JBBIHD010000087.1:0-8408 GCA_037447195.1 Nitrospirota bacterium
CGCCCTCGAGGATCCTGCCGTGCTCGAGCGACTCGCGCGGGTCGGCCGGGCGAAACAGCGCGCGCTCGCCCCTGCCTGGCTCAGCTGGGCAGGTCACCCGCGATCAACGGAGCGCGCTCCGGATGATGCCAGCGGACCAGTGCTTCGCACCCGATCACGGTCTTGCTCTTGAGCGACAGGATGGGCTGGTAATAGACGATGAATTCGCCCCGCTCGGCGGCCCGCCGAAGGTCCGTTTCGAGCCGCAGTCGCTCCACTGCCCTCTCATGCATGCCCTGTTCGAACACGACATGGCGGGCCCGGCCCTGCGTCTTCGCCTGGTACATGGCCGTGTCAGCGTCGCGCAGGACCTGTTCCGCTTTTTCATAGGACGGCGCGCTTAAGGCTATGCCGATGCTTCCCGAAGTGAAGACCTCGTGCCCGTCGATCATGAAGGGATCCGGCAGTTCCTTTGCGATCCGATCGGCGATCATGATCGCATTGCCCGTGCCGCTGATGTCCTCGAGCAGTATGGCGAACTCGTCGCCGCCGAGCCGGGCGACGGTGTCGCCGGGCCTCAGGCTTTGTGTCAGCCGGGCGCCCAGCTCGACGAGCAGCCGGTCGCCGACGAGGTGTCCCAGGCTGTCGTTCACGACCTTGAACCGGTCGAGGTCCAGGAACAGCACGGCGAACAGATACTCTTTGCGCCTCCGCGCGATGGCGATGGCATGCGTCAGCCGGTCCATGAACAATGCCCGGTTCGGCAGGCCTGTAAGAGCATCGTGGAACGCGTCGTGCAGAAGCTGTTCTTCCGCTGTCTTTCGCGCCTGGATCTCCTGCAGCAGCTGCTCGTTCGTTGCCGTCAGCTCCTTCGTCCGGGTCTCCACCTGTGCGCGGTATTCGCGCAGCCGTCCCATCATTTGGTTAAAGGAACGGGAAAGGTCCGAGACCTCATCACGGGTCGTGATCTCCACCGGCTGCTCGAGCCTGCCTTCCGAAACCGCCCGGGTGGCCTCGTTCAACTGCTTGAGCGGTGCGCTGATACGTCGCGTCATGATAACGGTAAGGACAATGCCGGCTCCGATGCAGGCAAAGGTAAACAGGGACACGGAGATCAGGAGATCACGCATCCTTCTCCTGAGACTTTCCTGCGTCAGCCCCAGGCGGACATGGCCGACGACCCTGGCATCGCTGCTGCCCGATCCGAAGGCGATGGGATCCATGACATCATGCCTGGCGTAGCTGACCACGGGAGCTATAACATCAAAGTATGAAAATCCGCTCTGCGCGTCTGTGAGTTCTGCCGCGACGATCTTCTCTTCCCGCGCAGACGCTGACTCAGCGCTCCACTTCATGCTGATCCCGGGAACAAAGCTCTTCTCAATGAGCGGCCGCCCGCGAAGATCATAGATAGCAACGTAGGCCACTCCGTCCACCAGGTACAGGCTCTCTACGACCTGGCCGAGGGCTTTTTTATCCCGCGTATAGATGCCGTATTCACTGTTCAAGGCCGCCATTGCCGCGGCGGAACGCCCGTCATTCAGCAGTTTTTGATGATTATCTTTCATCTCGTCGACGAGATAAAAGACGGACAGCAGCACCGACGTAACCAGAATGATCACGATCGTGAGCAGATTGAATTTCGTTGCGAGCGTTATCCTCACCGGCGTCCCTCGTTCTCCGGATCCTGCGTGGTCATTCGTCCCCCCGGAACACCTGCTGCGCGCCCTGCACCAGATCAGCCGCCAGCACGATCTTCATCTGTCGGGCCGTGCTCAGATTCACGGAATATCTTACGGTCCGCGGCGTTTCCTGAGGCAGGGACGCGGGCGGGGTCCCGTTCAATATCTTTTCGGCCATACCCCCGGCCTGCCTGCCGATGTCGGCATAATCGCCGTCAAGGGAATAGAGCGCGCCGGCCTTGACCCACTGGGAAGACGGCCCGATAAAAGGAATGCTGTTCCGGAAGGAGAACAGCAGCATGTGTTTGGCTATCTGGGGCGCCAGCGCAATGCTGTCCGGCACCCCCCAGATCACGTCGGCCCGCTTCGACAGATAATCCAGCGCCGCAGGCACGTCATGGGGGGCCTGCACGGGCCGTGCTTCCACCTTGAGCTGGAGCTGTTCGGCAAAGCGGATGGCGGCGTCCACGCGGGCCTGGTTCTGCCGGGGATCATAGATGACGCCCACGGTCCGGACGCCGGGAATGATCCTCTGCTGCCAGGTAAAATGGACATCGGGGGGGAACTCGAGAACAATGCCCGTGGCGTTCGCGGACCCGGCGATGCTGTCGGCACGAAGGACAAGGAAGGCCACAACGGGAATATCCTTGATGTCACGCAGCACTGCGGCTGCGGCAAGGGACCCCAGGACCGCTATCACCCGGGGGCGCGTCTTCTTTAGGTTGGCGACCGCGATGACCGCGGCATTTTGCCTGCCGCCGAGATCATAGATCTCATATTCGGCCTGGATGCCGCTCTTCCGCAGATAGCTTTGGAACCCCGCCAGCGCGGCCTCATAGGGCTGCTCCCGGGAGCTCATCACCACGGCGATCCGGTCGCCGGCGGCAGCGTAATCACCGAGCCCGAAAATGAGCAAGGGAAGCGCCAGGGCGACTCGGCCAAGGGATAGGGCAACTCTATGGAGAAGTGAACTCATCAAAATGAATAGGTTGCCTTGAGCCGGAAGGACCGCCCGTCCTGGGGGATCACTTCCTGCGCAAAATCTCCGGAAGCAGGATCACTGTAATCCTTGTCGAATACATTGTAAACACTGGCCGACAGCTCGACGCCGCCCAAGGCCCGCTGGCTGAATATCGTGATATTCGTAATCCAGAAGCTTGCCGCGTAACCGCCGGCAATCAGAGTCCTTCTGCTCATATACTGCTCTTCCAGTGCGGCGGACAGCCTCCCTTTGATGATAGGTACGACGAGGTTCAGCTTGGCCAGGTGCTGTGGTGAATTGCTCAGCTTTTCCCCTGTCTGCCGGTTCTCGTTCCGCTGAACAGTGTAGCTGAACCGGCTGTCAACGCCGCCCTTCCACCGCTGCTCAAGCTCCAATTCGATCCCGCGGGCCGCCACCTTTTCGGTATTCCTGAACTGGTATTCGACGCCGTCAGACTCCGAGTTAATGAGGTCCTTGATGACGGAATAGAATCCTCCCAGCGATACACGGAGCCGCTCGCCCAGGTACCGCTCATGGATCAACTCGTACGTATTGACCGTTTCAGGACGCAGCGTGGGGTTGGCCTTCCAGGAGCCGGGCAGGAACCAGTACAATTCGTACACATTGGGCGCCCGAAACGCCCTGCCATACAGAATCTTCCAGGCATTCGCGGGCGCGGGCGCGTAAATCAGGGCCAGCCGCGGGTTTGTCGTGCCCCCGAATGTCTCGTAGTGATCGTGACGCAGGCCGGCATTCACGCGGAATTTTCTGCCAATGGTTATTTCGTCCTGAATGTAGAACGCCTTGAGTTCCGAAGTGCGCCGGACGTCAAGAGAAAGGACGTAGGGCTCCTGATCAAAATTGTACATGTCCTGCCGGATATTGTTCCGGTATTCGCCGCCCACGACGACCTGGTGGCCGTCGAAGGCCGTGCCGGCCAGCCTCACTTCGCTGCCCACCCATTCACCATATCCTATGTCCTTGTTCAAGATGCCGCCGAATGCATAATCGCCTTTGTATTTGTAGTAATCATAATAGACCAGGGCTGAAAGATTCCATTTTCCTCCCAGGCTTCGATCATACTTTGCTTCCAGGTATGAACGGTTATCATAGGACTTATTTCGAGTATCGTTAAAATCCATCTCGTATGAGCCCGTGGGAATCCCTTTTGTCCGCACATGGTAGGCCCCGGTAATGGCAAAATCCCCTGATGCCCATTTCACGAATGCATTCTCGTTCCGGTCATAATCTCTCCCCTCGGCAATGCCGTTGTTCGCGGCGCGGTCGTCAGGCGCGGCGCCGGCTGGATCGAACTCGCTGAAGTACAGGTCCTGCCCGTCACTGCGGTACGCCGAGCCCGACAGGATCAGTTCTGAGCCGCCTGAAAACCGCGTTCCCCCGGTGACCCGTCCGCGCCGCGTGCCGAATGATGCCGCCTCGCCGGAGGCTTCGAAACCCTTGATAGCGCGGCCCCGCCGGGTAATGACGTTGACGACGGCAAAGAACGCATTGCTCCCATAGAGGGAAGATCCCGGTCCCCGGACGATCTCAACGCGTTCGATAAGATCGACATCAATAATGCCGCCGGTCTCGATCAGGAAACTGTCGTAAACGTTCTCATTGATCCTGTGGCCATCCACGAGCAGGAGAATGCGGCTGTTGTAATCACCGGGACGATTGAAACCCCGTACGCCCAGGTAGGCATAGTTGCGGTCGTTGGTTACATAAAAACCCCTTACGCTCTTGAAGATATCGGCAAGCGTGCGGTAGCCGTTCTTTTTGATCTCGTCGGCGGTAACGATGCTTACCGCTGAAGGCGCCTCCGTCACTTTCTGATCATACTTTGATGCGCCGTAGACCGAAGGTATTTCCCGGAACAGGAGCTTTTCATCGGTGCTTCCCGGCGGCACCGTTTCATCCTGAGCGGTTGCCGGGGGAAGGAAGATGAGGCCGAACACCACGATCAGGGCGCAGACAAGAACTGTCCCGACCATTGGCTTCCGCCCTTCCCTTGCATCCACGAGCCTTGCTGATAATGATGGACCAGTTTCAATCAAGCTGCACCTCCCCCGCATTCAAAGCTGAAAAAACAACACTGTAAGATTTTGCAAAACATTTGCCATTCATAAATCGATAGATTTCAACGCATTACAGGTATATTCCTGTTTGCTTCTTTATTGTATGGCGGATACTGGACACTGGCGCCGAAATCCGCCTTTTTCGCAATCGCACTGCCCCTTGCAGGGCTTGGTTCAAGTATACCATTTTTATTTGCATAATCAATTATTATTTGCTTTTGAGAACGCCATCAGAGCTGACCATGGCCCATACCGCCTTTCCATCAAAGACCTTTACTGGCAACTTATTGGGTGGTATAGTACCCGTTCGACCTCGAATCCCCGGGTGCGGAGTTATTTCCACGGTATGGACAAGATCGTCATCAAAGGCTGCCGCCAGCACAACCTCAAGAACATCGATCTTGAGATCCCCCGCGACAGGCTTGTCGTGATCACGGGCCTCTCGGGCTCGGGCAAATCCTCCCTCGCCTTCGACACCATCTACGCCGAGGGCCAGCGCCGCTATGTGGAAAGCCTGTCCGCCTACGCGCGCCAGTTCCTCGAACAGATGGACAAGCCCGACGTGGACTCCATCGAGGGACTGTCGCCCGCCATCGCCATCGAGCAGAAGACCACGAGCAAGAACCCCCGCTCCACCGTCGGCACGGTGACGGAGATCTACGACTATCTCCGCCTGCTCTATGCGCGCATCGGCAAGCCCTACTGCTATAAGTGCGGCAGGGAGATCGCGGCGCAGACGGTCCAGCAGATCACCGACGCGGTGATGGCCCTGCCGGAAGGCACGCGCATCCAGGTGCTGGCGCCTATCGTGCGCGGCCGCAAGGGCGAATATAAAAAGGAACTCCTGGCTGCAGCGGCCCAGGGCTATGTGCGCGCGCGGGTCGACGGGACGCTGCGCGAGCTCTCCGAGCCCGTGGCCATGGACAAGAAGAAGAAACACGACATTGAGATCGTGATCGACCGCCTGGTGGTGAAACCCGGCATCGAGCGGCGCCTGGCCGAGTCCGTTGAGACGGCACTGAACCAGGCAGAGGGCCTCGCGCTGATCAACCTCGTCGACAAAAGCGAGGACCGCCTCTTCAGCCAGAAGCTCGCCTGCATCGTGGACGGCATCAGCTACCCCGAGATAGCGCCCCAGACCTTCTCCTTCAACAGCCCCCAGGGCGCCTGCCCCACCTGCGACGGCATCGGCGGCCTGCTCGAGTTCGACGCCGGCCTGATCGTGCCGAACACGAACCTTTCGCTGCGCGAAGGCGCCGTCAAACCCTGGGCAAAGCGCTCGTCGGTCCAGCATTTCCAGATGCTCCAGAACATCGCCGATGTCTGCGGCTTCGACATCAACACGCCCTTCCGGGACCTGGCGCAGACGCTGCAGCAGGTCCTGCTGCACGGCGGCGGAAAAACTGCCGCTTCGGCGCCGGCGGGCCGGGGCCGCAGGAACGCGGCCTGCCAGTCCTTTGAAGGCGTTATCAGGATCCTGAAGCGGCGCTACGACAACACCGACTCCTTTGCCACGCGCTGGGAGCTCGAACAGTACATGAGCTATCAGCCCTGCCCGGACTGCAGCGGCAGCCGCCTGCGCAGGGAGTCCCTGGCCGTAAAAGTGGCGGAAAAGAACATCCACGACGTGACGCGCCTGAGCATCCGCGAAGCGCTGAGCTTCTTCACCGACATATCGCTTTCCGACAAGGACGCCAGGATCGCCCAGCGCATCCTGAAGGAGATACGCGAACGGCTCGGGTTCCTGGTGCACGTGGGCCTGGACTATCTCACCCTGGACCGGGCATCGGCAACGCTTTCCGGCGGCGAAGGCCAGCGCATCCGGCTGGCCACCCAGATCGGATCGTCCCTGGTGGGCGTGCTGTACATCCTCGACGAACCGAGCATCGGGCTGCACCAGCGCGACAACCGCCGGCTGCTCGACACCCTGGTGCGGCTCCGGGACCTGGGCAACACGGTGCTCGTGGTGGAGCACGACGAAGAGACCATCCGGTCGGCCGACCATGTGATCGACATGGGGCCCGGCGCCGGCATCCACGGCGGCGAGATCGTTGCCCAGGGCACGCCGAAGCAGATCGAGGCCAATCCGCGCTCCATCACCGGCAGATACCTTGCCGGCAAGGCCTCCATCCCTCTGCCGCCTGCCCGGAGAAAGCCGCGCCACTTCGTCTCTGTGCTGGGGGCCGGCGAGAACAATCTCAAGGACATCACCGTGCGCTTCCCCCTCGGCGTCTTCACCTGCGTCACCGGCGTGTCGGGCTCAGGCAAAAGCACCCTGGTGGTGGACATCCTGTTCCGCGCCCTGGCCCAGCACCTCTACCGCTCCACGACGCGGTCCGGCCAGTATCGGGACATCAAGGGCCTGGAGCACATCGACAAGGTGATCGACATCGACCAGTCGCCCATCGGCAGGACGCCCCGCTCCAATCCCGCCACCTACACGGGGCTGTTCACGCCCATCCGCGACCTCTTCACCCAGCTTCCTGAATCGCGCATGCGGGGCTACAAGGCGGGACGGTACAGCTTCAACGTGAAGGGCGGCAGGTGCGAGGCCTGCGAAGGCGACGGGCTGATCAAGATCGAGATGCACTTCCTGCCTGACGTCTATGTGACCTGCGACGTCTGCCACGGCAGCCGGTACAACCGCGAGACCCTCGACATCCGGTACAAGGGCAGGAACATCGCCGAGGTGCTGGCCATGACCGTGGAGCAGGCCCTCGAGTTCTTCCAGGCCATCCCCGCCATCAAGTCCAAGCTCCAGACCCTGGCCGAAGTGGGCCTGGGCTACATCACCCTGGGCCAGTTCGCGACGACGTTGTCGGGCGGCGAGGCCCAGCGGGTCAAGCTGTCGCGGGAGCTCTCGCGCCGCGCCACGGGCCGCACGCTCTATATCCTGGACGAGCCGACCACGGGCCTTCATTTCGAGGACACGAAAAAGCTGCTCGACGTGCTCGGCCGGCTCGTGGACTCGGGCAACACGGTGGTGGTGATCGAGCACAACCTGGACGTGATCAAGACCGCCGACTGGATCATCGACCTCGGCCCCGAGGGCGGCGACCGGGGCGGCGAAGTGGTGGCCGAGGGCGCGCCCGAGCAGGTGGCCGCGGTCCGGGCGTCCTGCACCGGCAGGTTCCTGAAGCGCTTCCTCTAGTTCCGGCCGCGCTTTCCCGTTGCGCATTGCGGCCGTTCATGGTACCCTGTCGCTCCATGAGCTCCTGAAGGAGGGTCTATGCATCGCTCTGCAGTCCTGCTCGTCGCACTGGTCCTCTCCATCCTCGCCGCCTGCGCCAGGGAACCGCTGAAGGAGGCGGGCCTCCAGGGAGAAGGCGCGATCGGCGCGGTCCGCGCGCTGGTGAGCGCCTACGAGCGCCGCAGTCTCGACGAGTTCATGGACCTCGTGGGGTCCGGGTTCCCCGGCCGGGATGCGCTGCGCGGCCAGGTCGAGACCGTCTTCGCCGCCTATCAGAACATCCGCTACACCGTCCAGTACCGGAAGATGCTCGTCGAGGCGCAGCACAAGGGGAACATCGCCGTCACGTTCACCTGGGGCGGCGCCTGGTCCACCAGCGGCGGCAGGACCGTGACCGACGGCGGCCGCGTCACCCTCCTCCTCGCCCCGGCCACTTTCCAGCTCCTGGCCATCGAGGGCAAGTCGCCCCTCCTGCCCGTGGCGGCCTCGCTCCCGTC
>JBBIHD010000088.1:0-8235 GCA_037447195.1 Nitrospirota bacterium
AAAAGCGAATGAAACCGGTGATCAGAAGACATGCTTCGTTGGGGAGAGAGAACAGCCGCAGGCGGCTGATAATTTATACGTTTTGTATTTCCCTGGTTGCTGTCTGCTGTCTGCTGCCTGCTGCCTCTTTTGCCGACCGCATCAAGGACATTGCGAGCTTCGAGGGCGTGCGGGAGAACCAGCTGATCGGCTACGGCCTCGTTGTGGGCCTTGACGGGTCGGGCGACAAGGGCAATTCGACGATCCAGACCATCGCCAACCTGATGCAGCGCATGGGGTTGACGGTGAAGCAGAGCGACATCAAGGCAAAGAACGCCGCCGCCGTCATGGTAACGGCCGCTTTGCCGCCCTTCCCGAAGCCGGGAACGAAAATGGACGTGCTGGTCTCGGCAGTTTCCGACGCCAAGAGCCTCCAGGGGGGCACGCTGCTGCTCACGCCGCTCAAGGGCCCGGACGGAGCCGTCTATGCCCTTGCGCAGGGCCCTGTGTCGATCGGCGGGTTCATCGGCGGCGGCGGCGGCACAACGGTCCAGAAGAACCACCCCACATCGGGCAAAGTGCCCGGCGGCGGCACGGTGGAGCGGGAGCCCGCATTCACCCTCGGCAGCGGCGGCGAGATCCGGCTGTTCCTGCACCGGCAGGACTTCACGACGGCCACGGTCACCGCCCGCAGGATCAACGAGGCCCTTGCCGGCGACTATGCTTTCGCGGCGGACCCGTCCACGGTGCTGCTCAGGATGCCCGGTGAATACGCGGCGCGGCCCGTCGAGCTGATCGCCTTGGTGGAAAATATCGAGGTCACGCTGGACCATCCGGCCCGCGTCGTTATCAACGAGCGCACGGGCACGGTCGTGATCGGCGACGCCGTCAAGATAACGCCGGTGGCCATCGCCCACGGCGGCCTGACCATCGAGATCAAGACGGAATACGTGGTGTCGCAGCCGTCGTCCTTCGGGCCCGAAAGCTCGCGCACCGTGGTGGTGCCCCAGCGGCAGGTGGTGGTGAAAGAGAAGAATGCCTCGCTCCTGGAAGTCTCGGGCGTAACGCTGGGCGACGTGGTGCGGGGCCTGAACGCCCTTGGCGTTTCGCCGCGCGACCTCATCTCGATCCTGCAGGCCCTGAAGACCGCCGGCGCGCTGCGGGCGCAGCTGGAGATCATCTGATGCTGAAGGCTCCGGACATCAATCCCGCGCTGAGCGGGACCGGAAATCTCGAGCGCTTCCGCGGCAGGAGCGACGCCGAGGCCACCAGGGCCGCGGCGCGGGAGATGGAATCCCTCTTCCTCTATGAGATGCTCCAGGCAATGCGCAGGACCACGGAGATGTCGAAGGAAGGCGGGATGGGCATGGGCTCCTATACGACCATGTTCGACCTGGAGCTGTCCAAGGTCCTGGCTGAACGGGGCATCGGCATCAAGGAAATGATGCTTCGCGCTCTTGACCGGGCCGGCGCATCGGAACAGGACAACAGCGCCCCTGCAGCGCCGGGCACGGGCAGCCGCAGCAGCGCCCCGGTGACGGCAGGCCCCGTCATTTCCGGCAATGGCCGGGTCACGTCGCAGTTCGGCATGCGCAGCGACCCTTTCACGGGCGAGCAGAGATTCCATGCCGGCATTGATATCGCTTCAGCGGCAGGAGACGCTGTCCGCCCTGTCCAGCCGGGGCGCGTTGTGTTCAGCGGCGAGCAGGAGGGTTACGGCAATACGGTCATCGTGGACCACGGCGGCGGCCTGGCCACGCTCTATGCCCACAACCAGGAGAACCTCGTGAAGGAAGGCGACCAGGTGGACAGCAGGACAGTTATTGCCCTGGTCGGCAGCACAGGCAGGGCCACGGGCCCGCACCTGCATTTCGAGGTGCGCTATAACGGCGCTGCCGTGGACCCCCGGCCATACCTGGGATAGGGCAGAGGGAAGTAGGACGAGGGAAGAGGGAAGTGGCAGGAGGGGCAACGTTTTTCGGTTACGGCAACGAAGCCCGTATCGCCAAACGTCAGTTGGTAACGTGTTAAAAACGAACGACACAAGACGCGAACCGAAACGGGCCTCGTGACCGCTACCGGTGAATGGTACCGTGATGAGAAGCTGGGAAAATGAGGGATCAAGAAGGCAATAACAAAGGCTCTGAACCGGGGAAAATGCCTTTTTCGGGGTAAAGTTTTCGGTAGAAAGGACGATAAGATAACCGAGATACTTTGCCCCGGGAGCCGGGGGAGGAGGGAACGATGAACATACAGGGGAATAAACCGCCCGATGGGCAGGAGGTGAGCCGGGCCCAGGCCCAGAACAGCAAGCCTGTCCAGCCTGAACGGCGGCCCGAGCCCGCAGCAGCCCCGAAAGAGGCCAGGAAAGACCGCGTTGAGATATCACGGGCCGGCAAGGAAGTGGCGGAGCTGAAGGCCGCCATCGAGAATATGCCCGAGGTGAGGGTCGAGAAAGTGAAGGAGATACAAAAGGCCGTCGAGTCGGGGTCCTACACCGTTGACCCGGCCAGGATAGCCGAGAAGCTGCTGAACGAACTATGACCGAGCTCGAAAGCATGAAGAACATCCTGGCCGGCCAGGTCGTGGCCTATCGCGACCTGCTGGATCTGCTGCAGCGCGAGCGCGAATGCCTTGTCCAGTTCAATGCCGCCGGCGTGGAGGCCCTGTCGAAGGAAAAGGACACGGTGGTGCTGAAGCTCCGTCTGCTCGAAGAAGAGAGGGTGAGGCTGATGGGCGCTCTCGCCGCTTCCGGCGCCGTGCCCGCGGGCGCCGGCCTCAGGGAACTGTCGGACCGGACCGGCGATGAGGAACTCGGCGCGCTGCGGCTGCGCATGGTCTCCCTGCTCCAGAGCATTTCGGAGCTGAACGAGTTCAACCGCATATTGATAGAACGATCCTCGGGCGTCGTAAAGAACGCCCTGAACTTTCTGGGCGCCTTCGGCATGAACATTTCGCCGAAGCCGTCCGGCACGGTCCTGTCACGGGAGGCCTGAATGTCGATCTATGGACTCTTCGATATCGGCAAGTCGGCGCTCTTTGCCAGCCAGACAGCCCTCCAGACCACGAGCAGCAACATCGCCAACGCCAACACGCCGGGATACAGCAGGCAGGAGGTGGTCCTTGCCATCTCCCATCCCGCCGAGATCAGGGGCGGCTACCTTGGCCGCGGTGTGTCCGTTGCGGGCATCCGCAGGAATTACGACAGCTTCATCCAGGCCCAGCTCCTGGGACAGCGACAGAACTACGGCCGGTCAGCGGCCCTGCAGCAGTCCCTGAGCCAGATCGAGCAGGTCTTTAATGACGGGGCCGGGCTGGGGCTTTCGCGCCCCCTGGCCGCCTATTTCAGCGCCTGGCACGAGGTGTCCACCAACCCCGAGGGCCTGACCCAGCGGCAGGTGCTGCTCCAGAACGGCAGCGCCCTGGCCCGGGCGGCGCAGGCCACAGAGCGCAGCATCCTTGACACGGTGCGCGCGGCGAATGACGAGATCGGCCAGATCGTGGACCGCGTCAATGCCATGGCAAAGGACGTGGCCCTCCTGAACGAGCGCATCGTGCAGGCCGAAGCGGGCCTGGGCAGGGAAGCGGCCCATGACCTCCGGAACCAGCGCGACGCGGTGCTCACCGACCTGTCGCAGCTCATCGAATTCTCCTCCTTCGAGGACGCCAACGGCGCCGTGACCGTCACGGCGGGTATGAGGAACCTGGTGGCCGGCGCGCGCACGAACACCCTTTCGGCGGTCACCAACCAGGAAGGCGACAAGGACCTGACGCTCGACGGCATCAACATCACGCCGGCGGTCCAAAACGGCCGCGTGGGCGGGCTGATCTCCGTGCGCGAGGACATCAAGGCCAATGCGCTGACGTCGCTCCGGAAGCTCGTGGCGTCGATCACCCGGGAGGTGAACCTGCAGCATAACGCCGGGTTCGGCCTCGACGGGTCCACGGGAAGCAATTTCTTTGCGCCCCTCCAGCTTGCAACACGGGATTATTCGGCAGGAGCCGACATCACCGCCACGATCACCGACCTGACCCAGGTCACCCTCGACGAATACGATGTCCGCTTTGACAGCGGCGGCAACTATTATGTCTATTCGCGTCCCGGCGGGACGCTTGCCGCCTCGGGCGTCTATGCATCGGGCAGCCCCATAACGGTGAACGGCGTCGAATTCACGATCACCGGAGCGGTCACGGCAACGGACCGCTTCGTGGTGAGCCCCCTGGAGAACGCCGTGCGGAACTTCGGCGTGGCCCTGAGCGACCCGCAGCAGGTGGCCGCATCGTCATCGGCCCTGGAACTGCCGGGCAACAATGTAAATGCCCTGGCACTTGCCGGGCTGGCGGACAGCGGGATAGCCAACCTGCAGGGGTCCACCTTCTCGGCCTATTATCAGTCGATCGTGTCGACGGTGGGCACGCAGAGCCGCGCCTCCCAGGACACGCTCACCTTCGATGAGAACCTGATGGCCGAGCTCGCGAACAGGCGCGAGTCCCTGTCAGGCGTTTCGCTTGATGAAGAGGCGGCGAACCTGCTGCGCTACCAGCGGTCCTTCGAGGCCGGGGCGCGGCTGATCAGCGTGGCCGACGAACTGCTCCAGACGGTGCTGCGATTATGAGAGTAACGTCCTTCATGATATACGACCAGCTGACGCGGTCGCTCCAGCGCAACCTTGAGGACCTCGCGGAGGTCCAGGCGCGGCTGGCGTCGGGCAAGAAGATCAACAAGCCCTCGGACGACGTGATCGGCCTGATGCGGGCCCTGGACTACCGGGTCAGCATCAATGCCGGCGAGCAATACCGGCGGAACATCGAGGAAGCAGAGGCGCAGCTTGGCTTCGCCGATGCGGCCCTCACCTCGCTGACCGATTCCATCCTGCGGGCCAAGGGCCTGGCAGTGACCGGAGCGAGCGGTACGCTCGGCCCCGATGTGCTTGCCACGCTGGCCCAGGACGCGGCCCAGATCAAGAACACGCTCCTGAACCTGGGGAACAGCAGGTTCCGCGACCGCTATGCCTTTGCCGGGTTCAGGACGGACCAGCCCGCATTCGACGCGACGACCTTCGCCTATCAGGGCGATGCAGGATTGATCCAGGCGCCCATCGACCGCACCGGCACCATACCCGTGAACATTCCGGGCAGCAGCGCCTTTGCCTATACGCTTCCAGCGGCAACATCAGCCTCGCTCAGCGGCGGCCGGTTCGTGCACTATACGCCGGGCGCAGGCACAACGGTCCAGGTGGAGATCCGGGACACCGACAATGTGACGGTCCTGGACACCTTCAGCTTTTCGAACGTCATCGAGGCCGTGGACATCCTGGGCACGGCCCTCGCCGCCGGCGATGTGCCGCGGTCCGAGGCCCTGGTGAGCGTCCTTGACCGGTTCCGCACCCAGGCGATCAATGCCCAGGCCGAGGTGGGCGTGCGCCTGGCGCAGCTCGGCAACCAGAAGACCCGCCAGTCAGCCACTACGTTGACGCTGCAGCAGGCCCTCTCCGCAGCCGAAGATGCGGACATCGCGCGCACGGCAACGGAGCTGAACAAGGTCGAAACAGCGCTCCAGGCGCTCCTCAAGTCCTCCAGCAGGATCCTCTCCCAGTCCCTTCTTGATTTTCTGCGTTAAATCAAAAGCAAAGACCTGTTCTCTCGCAAAGACGCAAAGGCGCAAAGAAAAGCAGAAGCCTGAATTTCTCGCGGAGACGCAGAGGGCGCAGAGAAGGCAATTGAAGCCAGGTCTGGTGTCCAGGGTCCTGCTGACAGCTGTCTCTTGCCCCGATCAGGCCATCTTGCCGAGCATCTTGATGAAGGCCGCCAGGAATTCCGGGTCATAGTTCGCCGGCTCTGTTACTATCGTGGAAAGGGCCTGGTAGGGCGTGAAGGCGGGTTTGTAGGGCCGCTGGGTGGTCATGGCATCGTAGCAGTCCGCAATGGCCGTGATCCGGCCGAAGGCCTTGACATCGGCGCCGGTCAGGCCGTTCGGGTATCCCTTGCCTGACGGCTTTTCGTGGTGCTGGAGAATGGCGATGAAGGACTCAGCAGGGATGTCCTTCTGGTCCTGCAGCAGCTTCTGGCATTCGATGACATGGGTCTTCATGACGCTGAACTCCATGTCCGTGAGCCGCGCCGGCTTGTTCAGGATCTCGTGGGGGATGACGCTCTTGCCGAGGTCGTGCAGCATAGCGCCGATGCCGAGCTTCTCCACTTCCTTTCGCTCCATGCCCGTGGCCACGGCAAGCCCCACGGACAGGGCGGCCACGTTCACCGAGTGCGTGTAGCTGTATTAGTCATGGGACCTGAGGGACAGCAGGTCGTGGATGGCGTCGCTGTTCTCCAGGATGCCGTCGATCATCCTGTTCACCAGGGAGATGGACTGCTTGATCTTCTCGCCGCTTCGCGGATTGTCATAGAGGTCCCGCAGCACGAGCTTGGAGTTCTCCCGGATGGCGATGGTGCGGATGCGGGCCTGCTCCGGGGAAGCGCCCGCACCGGCCATGATCGTGTTGAGATAGTCGTGGTACCGGGGGATGTCCTCCTTGCGTATCACCAGGCCGCCGGGGGCATTCCGGATCTCGTCCACCAGCGTTGCCGGTGCCTTGTCCGACGCGGCCACGATCTCGCGATAACTGTACCGGCTCTGGGCGAATATGCTGAAGTTCACCTGCGTGCCGGACATGAGCAGCGCCCGGTCTATCTCGTGGTGCTGCTCCTTGTTGACCGAATAGTCCTTGAACGCCACGGCCTCGGCCGGACCGCTCTCCTGCAGTCTGCCGTCGGACAGGTAGCGTTCGAATGCCTCGGCGTCGGAAGCGCGGATCAGCACTTCCGTGAGCGCTTTCCCGTCAATGAGGCGCCGCGCCGAAGCGTCGAAGACGGTTCCGCGGTTGAACAGCGCGACGTTCTTGTCCCGGTCCTTCATGAAGATGTCGCAGGGCAGGGGGACGTCGGAGAGGAAGGTCTCCGGCCGCAGGGGAATGAAGGACCGGCTGTCTATTTCCTGGTACGAAACGGTCATGGCTGCGTCAATGCCCGCCTTTCTGCGGGGTTCCGCGTCCTTTCGCGGTCAGGGGAAGATCTCGGCGGCCCTGATGCGTTGTTCACGCCGCTGCCACCATGCCCGCCAGATCTCCTGCGAGGTGCCGAAGTTCTCGCCCGTGATCAGCATGAGGGCTTCGGCCGTTTCCCTCCGCAGTATGGCGGCCTTGTCCGCCAGGGTCGAGATAAGGGCCGGCACGGCGCGCAGGTCCCGGAACTCGCCCAGCGCCCGGGCCGCGACGCTCCTGACGCTCTCATCCCTGTCGCGAAGCGATGATATCAGGAAGGGCACCGAGCGGGGATTCCTGCTTTTCCTGAGGCCCTGCGCGGCGCTGCGGCGCACCAGGGGAGAGTCATCGTTCAGCCCTGCCGCGTAGGCGTCGATCTTCTCCTGGGCAGGGAACCGGTCCAGGGCAGCGATGGCCGCGCGCCGGACTGCAGCTGACTCGTCCTTCAGCGCGGCCAGGAGCGGCGGCAGTGCCCGCGGATCGCCCAGCTCTCCCAGCAGTCCGGCCGTGGCGCTCCGGACATGTTCGCGGTCGTCGCGCAGTGCCGCGATGAGCGGCTGGACGGCCGAACTGTTGTTGCGCCGCGTCATGACAGCAGCGGCGGTGGACCGGACCGCAGGGTCCTTTTCGCCCAGCAGCGCAATGAGCGCCTTGTCGGCGTTCGTTCCCTGGGATTCGGACAGGGCCGACACGGCCCAGGAGCGGACGGTCCGGTCGCCCCGCGCCACGGCATTGATCCATGTTTCAGGAGGAAGGCTGCCTTCCATCTGGCGGAGCGCCTCTTCGGCAGCGCTTCGCGCCGAGATCTTATCGCTTGCGAGCTGCGCCACCAGGGCAGGCGCGGCCGCCGGGCCGATGCGGACCAGCGCCTGGCGTGCAGTGGCCTGCACGACCCGGTCCCTGTCGCCCAGCGCGCGGATCAGCGCATCCACGGCCAGGGGCCGCTTCAGCATTCCGAGCACTGCTGCCGCGCGGATGCGGCGGGCGCTGTCCGGGCTGCTGAGCTGCGCGGCATGGGCGGCCACGGCAATGTCGGCCAGGGGGCCTGCGGCCCCGGCATCGATGTCCAGAAGCGCCGCGAGAGCGGCGATGCGAAGATCTCCCGAGGCCGAGTCAAGGGCCCTCAGCAGGGGATCAAAAGCGCTCCGGTCGCCCAGGCGGCCAAGCGACAGGGCGGCCTGGATGCGTACGTCCTCATTTGCGTCCCTCAGCAGGGCGA